>CALXBV010000105.1 GCA_944386635.1 uncultured Clostridia bacterium | reverse complement strand
ATTACAGATTCACTGAAGAAGTGACAATCTGAAATGAATCTAGCTTGCCATCTGTCATCTAATTTGTAGCCTTCAAATTTCATTAGTCTTCCTCCGAGTTAGGCAGCACGCCTGCAGCTTCAAACATTTTCAAAGCATGCTTGCAAATTTCGTGAGCTACATTGATGACGAAATCATCCTGATCTTCGCCTTCTTCATCAGGGATATTTTCTGCAATCGTGCTCCACCTGTATGACTGTGCAGAAAGTAACTTGAAAAAGCTGTTCTTGCCTCGCACTTCAAAAGCGTAGATTCTAACTACTGGCTGACCAATAGCAGCATCATCTATAATTCTTGTATGGAAGGCGATGTTGTCATCCGTTGAACCACTGATAAGTGTTTCGATGATTCCTTCAAACCTTGCCACAAAGTCCATACTTACGTTTTTCATCAATATTTCTCCTTTCATTCACGAAACCGTTCTAGTGCTCTGTCTACACAAGCTGTCACTGCATTCTTTAGCGGTTGATTGTTCGCAACTACAGCTTCTAGCATGATTGTATAAGGTATCTGAACAACTCGATTTTCTCGCCTACTTACATTTAGCTTATCTTCAATGGTTACAACTCTATCATCTACAGATGCAGCCACGGTGTAGTATCTTTCATTAGCCTCGGCTTCAATTAGCAGAGCAAGCACATCTTTAATGCCAGTTGACACCTCCATGAATTTTGCTTGCTTGTAGAGGTCAAACTCCGGATCATAATTTGGATGGTGTTTATAATACGATCTGTTATCTAGATTCGTCTTTCCTTGAATTGTTGAATTTGCAATCTTGCAGAATGTATCTCTGGCGTCTAGAATAGTGAAAGACTTGTTGCTTCGCCTAGCCTCCTCAGCTATGCAAAAAGTAGCTTCTAGAAGATGGCTGTATGGTACACTTGCTGATGCTATAGGGTCCCAATCTTCATTGTCGTAGAATCGATAATACAAGTCATAGATGGGATGATCATAGCTATCTTCGCCTCTGTAACAAGCTGTGTAATTTACACCGCTAAGATTAGAATTCAAGTAAACCCTCCAATGAGATCGGAATGCAGAAACGTTAAAGTCAATATCGTTTTTCAATGTTGTTCAACCTCCCTTCGTGTTTTACAATAACGATTCGTAGTATGTTGTTACATAGAAAACCTGCTTCGCTAGATTCTAGCGAAGCAGGTTGTTTGCTACATTACTGATATGCTATAGCTACATTTCCCGAACTGACAAAATTGCTATCTTCTGAACTATCTCTAGGCGCTTGACCATCCATTCGATTATTCGCAACTATCCAATGTGTATCACCAAAAGTGTAAGATATCGGATATGCAGACCCTTCTAGTAGATTGCAAGTTACTATTGTATCATTGGTTCCGGACACTCCAGTATTCCCGCCTATCATGATGTTACTTGAAACTATAGATTTTTCATTCATGTTGAGGAGTCTATCGGTGTACCCCGTAGTTACAGGATAATCAAAGGTGTTCCCAACGCATATACAATTAGGATCAAGAGAGAGTCCGAAACTCGGGAATTCATTGCTAGAATAGATATTTCCTAACAATATTCCATATTTGCTTGCCTCACCCGGATTCCCTAAGAAATAATTGTTATGAACCATCATGTGTGAATTAGCAGACCAGCCAGTGTTATAGGGAACCAGATTAGCTCCAAAGACGCAATCATAGACTTTCATGTATCCTCCAGCTGCGTCAAATCCTGTGCTGTAACTCCTTCCTTGGTAGTTAGTTGCCTCGAAAATACAATTGAAAACAGTTGAATAATCTCCGCTGATATACAACCCAGTAGCTCCATCTGCAGTCATCTTGAACATGCAGTCATGAACCTTGAAATATTTTGAAGAAGATTGTATAGCTCCTTTAGATATATCACCTCTATTTGAAAGCACGCATAAATCTCTAATCTCACAGGGATCAGCACAATCAAAATAAATCGTTCGTGATGAATCAGCTCCACTGCAATTCAAGACAGTTACACCAAAACCTTCACCAACTATTGATACAGGAATATCTGTAATGGTTACAGGTCCTGAATCTAAATTGAATTGGCCAGAAGTGAATTTTATACAGCCACCAATGCTTGCTAAACTATCTATAGCGGCCTGAATCTCGATTTCGTCGTTTACACCATCACACAGAAAATCGACCTGGTCAGCTGTATAGCCTGCGGTCGATGTTCCCACGACAACAGTAGCATACTTCTTTCCACCTGATCCACCAATATACGGCAAATCATTGTAAGACGCAGTACCATTGCCAATCTTCAGTTTGTTAGTGTCTGTTTCAAAGAATGGCTGTCCCGCTGATAGTATAGAATTACTAGAAGCGGCTACAGAGCTAGTGCCCCTTGCAAATTGAATCATACTGTTTCACACCCAATTCATAAAAATTTTTTGAATCTTTTCACAACCTAGCTAGGCGATTCCTAGCTGTTCAACATAATTCAAGGTTTCCAGTAATTTTCATTGTTGCAAACACATAGACCCCAACAAGTTGAAGTCAAAATCAACTTCTTCTGTTGAGGTCTATGTGTTTTTATGAATTGGTTGTGAAACTCTTGTAAGTTAGTTATTGAATATTATTCACGAAAGAATTATTTGTCCCACCCGACGGCGTAATTCCTTTAAATATGTTCCCACTAAAGATCGAATTAGATCCTGCGTAGTTGAAAGTAGTGTTACCATCGTCATTCCCGACAAAAATGTTGTTAGCAAATACATTTCCAGTAACAGCTGTGTGGAGAACATACAAACCTTCCGCGAAATCCCAGAATGTATTTCCACAGAACGTTGAATTGCTCATATTAAGTGTTTGAAAAGCTTTGCCATCACCGCTTCCCCAACCGCTAACTATGTTTCCAGTTATGGCACAGTTAGACCCGTTTGCTCTTATCCCATTTACACAAGTAGAAATAACGTTGTTTGAAACAACGACTTCTCTATATGAGCTAGGTATATCTATTGCCCAATCCCTAGCCCGCATGATGTAATTACCTTCAATTACACAAGTTAGGCTCGATTCTATAGCGGTATTTGTATCCCAAATCACGTTTCGACACACATTCGTACACCCGTATATCGCACTGCTGACATTATTGTTATATCGTGTACAATATATTCCGCAGTCGTAGACATGTCCCCTACTGCTTATGCATCCGCTAATATCGCGGAAGCTAACCCTGTAAATATCAAAAGATGACGAAGATTGAGAAACTATTGCATAAGTTGCGTCATCTAGCGACGCATTTCCTGAGATAGAAATATCGTGAATAGAACCAGATCTGTGAGAGCTTATGAACGCATTGTCTTTAGAATTCTTAAGTATGGTGCTCAACCCTGCTCCAAATATGTCTATATCAAAATTGCTATCTTCTATAGTTATGGCATTAGAGAGTAGATAGCTGCCTGGCATGATGTATACAGACGAACGTTCATTCGTGACTGAATTTATTGCAGCAGCTATCTCCACCTGATCGTCTACGCCATCACACAAGTAATCTACTTGGTCGACAGTGTAACCTGCTGTACTTGTGCCTACTGTAACAGTAGCATACTTGGCGTAGCTAGTTGATCCAGATCCTCCAATATACGGAAGATCATTCCATGCAGTATCACCATCACCAATCTTGAGCTTGTGTGTATCCGTCTCATAGAATGGCTGGCCAGCTTGCAGTAACGGAGCTTGACTTGCAGCCGCACTACTCGTGCTTCTCATGAATTGTATCATATTTTTCACACCCTTTTCTACTACCTGT
>CALXBV010000104.1 GCA_944386635.1 uncultured Clostridia bacterium | reverse complement strand
AGCCAAAGCCTCAGCCATTCTTTTATGAGCGGCATCCCTTGCCGTATAAATAGTTCCCGTTATATATACATAATCTCCAGACCTGAGATTTTTAGCATCCTCATCACTTATCGGCGCCTTAATATATTTTTCCATATCTGACCTCATTTCTGCTCCGCCTTTTGCGCATTAATTCTATATTTCCCTGTGAACATGCCTGTTTACGTGACAGCATATATTTACCGCAACAGGAAGACCTGCAATATGCGTTGGATAAGTCTCAATATTCACAGCAAGTGCTGTCTGAGTTCCGCCAAGTCCACCCGGACCTATACCGAGCTGATTTATCTTTTCAAGCATTTCAGACTCCAAATCTCTAACATACGGTATATCGGATTTTTTATTCAGATCTCTCGTAAGTGCCTTTTTTGCAAGAATTGCACATTTCTCAAACGTACCGCCGATACCTACTCCGATAACCATAGGAGGGCATGCATTAGGACCTGCGTCTTTTACTGCTGTGAGAATTGACTCTTTTACTCCATCAATTCCGTCGGCAGGTTTAAGCATAAACACTCTGCTCATGTTCTCGCTTCCAAATCCCTTTGGAGCAACTGTTATGTCAACCTTATCTCCCGGAACAATGGAAAAGTGTATTACAGCCGGTGTGTTGTCATTTGTGTTCTCCCTTATCAGCGGGTCTGAAACAACGGATTTTCGAAGATAGCCCTCGACATATCCCTGTCTTACACCTTCGTTTACAGCTTCAGTAATATCTCCTCCAACCAGATGAACTTCCTGACCGACATTAATAAATATAACAGCCATTCCTGTATCCTGACAGATAGGAATCATATCTCTTGAGGCAATCTCAAGATTTTCATTTAGCTGATTGAGTACAAGCTTTCCAAGTTCTGACTGCTCTGTGTCGACTGCTCTGCAAAAAACTTCTTTCATGTCATCTGAAAGAAAATGATTTGCCTCGATACACATTTCTTTAATATTTTTTGTTATTTCACTGACATTGATGTCCCTCATGATTTTCCTCCCAAGACTTATATTTCATTACAAGACTAACATAATTTTTAGATATAAAAAACTTAAATTTTTAATCCTGTATCTCTTTCAGTCCCGCAAAATCAAGAAATTTCTTTAACTCAATTTCCCAGAATTTCCACTCGTGCCCAAGAGAGTCAATTTCATCATAAGTATAATCAAAATATTTATTATGATCAAGAAAATAGTCCCGCACAATATGATTCATATCAAGCCATGGGTCTTTTCCTCCGCATGCATGGTAAATTTCAATCTTAGGCCCATTTTTTTCTATCAGACGGTCTGCAAGATATGTAAGTCCGTAATCGTTTTTGTGTAAATCTCCATCACCAAAAAGTCTTATTCTGTTGACTGATTTTTCGCTTCCATCATTTAAAAATACAGCATCAGCCTTATCCCCGGCAGAAAAAGCTCCGACCTTTGAAAACTTTTCCGGATATTTCAAAGCCGTGTGCAGACATCCGTACCCTCCGTTTGAATAGCCGGATACATAATTTTTTTCACGCTTGGAAGAAATACATCTGAACATCTGCCATATTACAGAAGGCAGCTCTCTGGCAACATATCCCTCGTAACAGTTTCCTATATTCATGTCAACAAAGCAGGATTCATTAACATTTGGAAGTACCGCTGCAAAATGACGCGAGTTGACTTCATCAACAAGCGGGGTGTGATACAGCCATTCTGTATGGTCTCCGCTGCCACCATGATACAGCCATACACACACAAGCTCCTCGTTGTCTTTCGTCTCATCAGGAATAACTACAGTAACGTCCGTGCTGTGACGAAGCATCATTGAAAATAAATTAATATTCATTACTGCCATGCCGAAACCTCCCCTGCAATATATTTAATTGTCTGTTCAATACATTTATCCCAGTATTTCCAGTCATGCGCGCCATCCTTTTCATAGTAAGAAACATCCAGACCGGCTTGCTTTGCCGCATTAAAAAATTCTCTGCTCATATGTATTCTTGGGTCAGAAGTTCCACAGGTGACAATGAATTTAGAAGAGTTTTCCACATTTACCGTATCATTATCGCTTTTTTTGTGGAGAAGCTCGTACAAATCAAATTTATTGTCGATAAGCTGCTGTCTTGTTCCGAATACAGGAAACATATCAACTCCCTGCGGCTTATCGTAACGCTCTATAATATTGAGCAGGCCAGAATATGAAAATGCCGTATTATACATGCCCGGCTTTTTAAGCGCTGCATAAAATGCTCCGTAACCTCCCATAGACATTCCGGCAATATAACGGTCACCTGCATCGCGGCTTACATCAAACCAATTTTCGCACTGCTTAACAAGCTCATCGGAAATAAATGTAAAGAAGTCTTTTCCGTTAATATTATCGACATAAAATCTGTTGTATCCCGAAGGCATCACAACAGCAATATCTTTTCCCTCCACATAATCGGCAATCCTGGTCTTTAATCCCCAGCATGCATGGTCTCCGCCCGCTCCGTGCAAAAGATACAGCGTTTTGTAATTTCCATGTCCCTGCGGCATAAGCACATCAAGCATGACAGGCATATGAAGAGCTTTTGATTTAAAATTAATTGTTAAGTAAGACAAAATTAACCGCCTCTTTTCATTCTATAATTGAATTATCTGTTTCGTTTACCATATTATCAAAAACATTATAAAAATACCACTTTTTATCCTGTAAACTTAAAAAAAATACTCCCATATCGCCTGCTGAAATATTATTAGAGTAAGCCCCATCTACGCCATGCAGTACAAAATCCTTAATGTTCATATAAAAAAGTTTTCCAACCTCATCCGTAAAATAAATATATTCATTATAATTAGCTATTTCTCTTATTGAAAAATCTATAATTATTTTTTCAGACATACCGTCGAATATTGACACGTATCCCTGCTTTACAATCACTAACAGGTTATTCATAATAAGGTAATCTCTTATAACATTATCATTTTTTTTTATAAGATTATCATATTTTTTAAAAATTGTTATTCCAAATAATTCGACAGATGAAGAGTAATCATTAGATTTATATAAAATTTTTTCTTCATAAGTATCAAGATTTTTACAGATTATTTTTTCAATCGAATCATCTCTTGTAAGAAAATAAATCAGATTATTGTTTTTATCAACTTTAATTTTACTCGCAGATACTTTTGTGTTGTCATATGTATATGGATTTAAGTCATATGACCTGTTTTCTTCATTTTTTTCTGTAACAATATACTTTTTTTCACCGTCAATATTCTTTTTTTCTATGATATAATTATCAGTTTCAAATATTTCTTCTATGTTTGAGCTGCTGTACCTTATCTCGCTTACATGTATTGTATTATTTTTAATATATAAGTTTAATAATATTATTAAAAAAAATATAAGAGCAGCTGATATAATAACAAATATAATTTTAAAATAAAGCTGTTTTTTTTGTTTCATACAAAACTTTTTCCTCTTTTTTTATAATGCATTGTCATCAAAACAATTAATACTATGCAGACAGCTGATGATACCGTTAGAACTGAAAAACAATGTTTTGACATAAGAAATTCTGATGTTTTAAAAAAACATATTGGTGCCGCAATTTCAAGAATTGTATTATTCTCTCCAAACGCAAAATATATCAGTATCATTGAAAAAAAAACTGATATAAATCCTATATAGGCTTTTTTAGTTATTTCAGAAATAAACGCAGCAATCACACCAAAATAAACTACGCCTATGCATCGAATAATAAAAATAAACAATATAACTGTCCCGATAGAAATATCAAAATCTAAATTATTTAATGAACTTATACTCTGAGCAGGCGCATTAATATCTGAAAAACCAAAATTATATCCAATCACAAAAAGGTTTGATAAAAAATCTGTCATCTCAAGTATTAATGCGCATTGACACAGACATATTATCTTAGCTGAAAAAATCTTATAATTACCGTATCTTGTTGTTTTAATTACCTGTTCAAGTCCCCTGTACCCATATTCGGCAGAAAAAATAGTCACACCTGTATATATTGCTATAATAATAAGAAAATAATTTACGTCCTGATTAAACAGCATTATTCTCCAACTTGTATCATCAATCAGCCAGCCTTTATCAGTCTGATTTCTGCAATAGCTGTAATTCTTATAAAATTTTTCAAAAGTTCTTTTTTGTTCTATCAACGGTAGTGTTTTTTCTGAAATATCAATATATTCCTGTTTGTCTATCTCCTCGCTTATCATTTTTGTTCTGATCTCATTATAAGTATTTTCCGCGCTTTGAATACTCATAAGCATATCCTCAATTTCAGTCATTTTTTCCTGAGTAAGCGCTCCGCCCCATTTACTGTAATACTGTCTTGAATAGTATTTTTCTTTTGGACTTTCACTATAATACTGTACAATAGGACTTATGCACACACTTATAAGCTGAAAAACAAAATATACTATAAATAGAAAAATCCCCTTTTTTATTATTAAAAATTTATAAAGCTCATATTTAATACACTTAATCATACTCTTTCTCTTCTTTTAAATTTTCCCCATTTTGTCTCTAAAAACCATACTAAAATTAACAAAAACAAAAATATTATTAAAGCAAAAGATAAATTAAAACTGACCTTAAGAACAGGTATATCTAAAAATCTCACTACATTATAATCTTTTAAATAAAGCTGCGGCGACAACAGACATAATACATCTGCGGGCAGCTTCATAATATTTACAGCAATCACAACAAAAGTAAATATAATGCTTATAACACATGACATAAGATTATTTCCGGCAAGCGAAGATGCCAATATTATTAATGTATTAAAAACAATTATCCCTGCAATTTTACAGACAAATATATACACAATAAATTCAAATATATTAATATTTAATGGACATAATTGAAACTCCTGAAGCGAATATATAGGATTATTCATTCCCTTTAGTTCTAACCCTAAGAAAAATATTAAGAAATCTTCTATATAGAAAACTAATGAAAGAACTGTTGATATTAATACTGATGCCATAATTTTTCTCAATACAAGCCTGTTTTTTCCTCTTCTTGAAGTAAGCAGAATTACAGACATATTTTCTTCTCTTTCCGATGAAAAAATGTTGCACATTATAAAAATAACAAGCATTACAACAATCAGATTTGAAAACTGGTAGTTAAAATATTTATCCCAGCCTGTTGTTTTATAGTAGTCTGAAATATATCTTCCCGAATATATTTCTGATATTTTCTCATTATATTTTAAAAGATAATTATTTTTCTTTATTTTATATAATTGAACGTTTTCTGACGCTCTCTTTGAAATTGTCTCACACTGTGATGAGTAGTTTATACAATATTGAACATTATTATATAACTCTTTAAAAAAGTTTCTGTCTGAAAAAATAAAACCTGTATATGTATTCTCATCAAATTCTTTTGAAAAAGTTTCTTCAGATATAATTTTTTCAAGCCTTATATACTCATTATAAATATAACTG
>CALXBV010000103.1 GCA_944386635.1 uncultured Clostridia bacterium | reverse complement strand
TCTTGTTGGCTCCAGGACATCAGTTTGATGCGATGTATATGCTTAAGGAAATCTGCGGTGGCGGACTTATTTTAGGCGCGTTTTTTATGGCTACAGACTATGTTACATCTCCGATTACTCCGAACGGAAAGATTATATTCGGTGTAATTCTGGGATTTCTCACTTTCCTGTTCAGAATGTACGGAGGCTCTGCAGAGGGTGTATCATATGCGATAATATTCTCAAATATACTGGTGCCTCTTATTGAAAAGGTTACTGTTCCTAAGTCATTCGGTAAGAAAAAGCCGGCAAAGGAGGCGAAGTAAATGAATAAGATTATTAAAGATGCTTTTATTTTATTTGCTATAACGCTGGTTGCCGGAATTGTTCTTGGGGCAGTTTACAATATTACTAAAGGCCCTATTGCCGAACAGAATGAAAAGACTAAGCAGGCAGCCTATAAGGAAGTTTTAGCTGATGCAGACAGTTTTGAGGCTATTGACAATGAAAAGTATTCAGAGGAGAATCTTGTTTCATTGGTATCATCGTTAAAGGATACCGAAGAGGATTTTTCCGCAGATGAGGTTACTGATGTTGTTGCCGGAGTAAAGGACGGTAAAATTGTCGGTTTTGTTGTGACTATTGTGGCAGGAGACGGCTATTCAGGTGATATTCAGTTTTCTGTAGGTGTTTCTTCAGATGGCAAGTATACGGGAACTTCAATCCTTTCTATAAATGAAACTGCGGGTCTTGGCATGAGAGTAAAAACAGACCCTAGCTTCCTTTCACAGTTTGTCGGAGTTACTGTTGATAAGTTTACGGTTGTAAAGGACGGAAGCGGAAGCTCGTCAGATGATAAGATTGATGCCATCGGTGGCTCTACTGTCACGTCAAAGGCCGTGACAAAGGGCATTAATGCTGCGCTGGCAGTTTATAGGGATTTAATATCTGAAAATGTAAAGACGGTAGGAGGTGCTTCAGTTGAATAAGTGTGTTGAGAGAATTTATAACGGTTTAATCAAAGAAAATCCTACATTTGTTCTGACACTGGGAATGTGTCCGACGCTTGCTGTTACGACATCGGCAATTAACGGTATAGGTATGGGACTTTCTTCAACAGTAGTTTTGGTTATGTCAAATTTAATGATTTCACTGCTTCGAAAGGTTATTCCTGACGGAGTCCGTATGCCGGCTTTTATTGTTATTGTTGCGTCGTTCGTTACGGTTGTGCAGTTCCTTATGCAGGGCTACCTTCCTGATTTGTACGATTCACTGGGAATTTATATTCCGCTTATAGTTGTAAACTGTATTATCCTCGGTCGTGCCGAAGCCTACGCTTCAAAAAATCCTGCAATACCTTCAGCATTTGACGGACTGGGTATGGGATTAGGATTTACATGCGCAATTACTATTCTTGGTGCTATAAGAGAGCTTATTGGGGCAGGAACAATATTTTCAACAGGAAGCTCAGCACTTGTGGATTTTACTGAAATGGGCTTTACTCCTGCAAGTATTTTTATTCTTGCTCCGGGAGCATTCTTTGTTCTTGCAATGTGTATTGCGACTATGAATCGTATTAAGAGAAAACACGGCATGAAGCCTGCTGAGGTTCCGGATTATATCGGTGATGCCGAAGATGACACAAAAGAACAGTAAACCAGGAGGGAAAATAAATGAATTTACTTATAATCGCAATCAGTGCGGCACTTGTAAATAATGTCGTTTTAAGCCAGTTCCTCGGTCTGTGTCCGTTCCTCGGCGTGTCAAAGAAGATTAACACTGCAGCAGGAATGGGAGGCGCCGTTATAGGTGTTATAACAATATCTTCTGCGCTGTGCAGTCTGATATATGACTATATTTTAGTACCGCTTGATTTAACGTATTTGAACACTATTGTATTTATCCTTGTAATAGCTGCGTTGGTGCAGTTTGTGGAAATGGTGCTGAAGAAATGTTCACCGGCTCTTTACGAGGCGCTTGGTGTGTATCTTCCTCTTATTACAACAAACTGTGCAGTACTGGGTATTGCGCTGACTAATGTTCAGGAGTCATATAACCTTATAGAGTCTGTTATCAGCGGTTTCGGTACTGCCGCAGGATTTACTATCGCCATTATTATCATGGCTGGTATCCGCGAGAGAAATGAATTTAATGATGTTCCGGAAAGCTTTCAGGGAATGCCGATTGTTCTGCTTACAGCTGGACTTATGTCTATTGCATTCTTTGGCTTTTCAGGTATTTTGTAAGGGAGGAAAAGTAAATGACAGGTATTATTATTGCAGCGGCTGTTGTCAGCATTGTGGGATTGATTCTTGGACTTTTCCTCGGCTTTATGGGAAAGAAGTTTGCTGTTGAGGTAGACCAAAAAGAGATTGATGTCAGAGCGGAGCTTCCGGGAAATAACTGCGGCGGCTGCGGATATGCAGGCTGTGATGCGCTGGCAAAGGCTATTGCGGCAGGCGAGGCTGAGGTCGGAGCATGTCCTGTCGGCGGTGAGCCTGTTGCGAAAAAGATTGCCGATATAATGGGTGCCGAGGTAGGCAATACCCGAAGAATGACGGCTTTCGTTAAGTGTGCCGGTGAATGTGATAAGACGAATGAGACATATCGTTACACAGGAGTAGAAGAATGTACAGTAATGCCGTTTGTTCCAAACGGAGGCTCTAAGTCATGTACATACGGCTGCATGGGATACGGCTCTTGTGTAAAAGCATGTCCTTTTGACGCAATTCATGTGATTAACGGAGTTGCCGTAGTGGACAAGAAAAAATGTAAAGCATGCGGTAAGTGTGTGGCAGTATGTCCTAGAAATTTAATAGAGCTTATTCCTTATGATGCAAAGGAAGTTGTAAAATGTTCATCAAAGGATAAGGGGAAGGATGTAATGGCTGCATGCCAGGTCGGCTGTGTCGGCTGTATGTTGTGTACAAAGCAGTGTGAATTTGATGCCATTAAGGTTGAAAATAATATTGCGCATATTGATTATGACAAGTGTACAGGCTGTGGCAAGTGTGCCGAAAAATGTCCTAAGAAAATAATTCACGCACACTAAAGATTGTGTGCTGAATAAAAAAACGAGGCTCTCAATGTATATGAAGTGTAAAAATACACTCCGTACATTGAGAGCCTTTTTCGATAATAAAATGCAAAATATACATTAAAGTGTGCAAAATATGCCATGTAAGATTTTTAAGAGAAAAACTATGGTATAATTAAAAAAATTACACAAGGAGGGGGATTATATGAAAAAAACAGTATTTATTTTAATCATTGTTTTATGTGGATTGTCAATTAAGGAAGAAGTAAAAGCAGGCCGGCAGATAAATATAGAGAATATTCAGGATTATACACAGGATTATAATGAAATATATGAGCTTGAAGACGATATTACGGCATTGATAAATGATGCCCGAAGAATGAATGGAGACGATGAATTGCCGCAGGATTTCGAAGTTGATTTTACTAACTCTTATAAAGTTTTTATAGACTCTGATATATTTTCATTGAACAGCGACAGCAAAGCTTCGATAATGTAGCTTCTTAATGAAGGAGAATATGTGTGGTCACTGTTTTTGCAGGCTGATAATAATTATTACATCGTAAATATATCAAAGGGACTTCCGCTTAGAGATGAGGCAGCTTCTTTGTTAAGTGAAGATGAGATTAACAGAATAAAGTCAGAGGAAGGAAAGTGGATTGTTTCAGGAATTTCTAAATTGGAGTACGAAATATCTTATGATGATATTATAAACAATGCGTTAAAAAATACACAGTATTACGAAGAAGATGTGGAGGTTGTTTTATGCGGAGGATTAAAGTGTATTCACTATCCTGTGGCAGTAATAATGTATGAGGGGAATGCACAGTTGATAGTTCCTTTATATGAATTGGAGGTTAAGGGAACAAGTGAGCAAATGAGAAGAGCACTTCCTGAAGGGGCATCCGAAAAAGATAATGTTTACAATTATGACAGTATTAAAAATGCGGTAAATA
>CALXBV010000102.1 GCA_944386635.1 uncultured Clostridia bacterium | reverse complement strand
TTGGTGATATATCAAGAATTGTACTCATTCTTCCAGGAATTCCTTTGAAAAACCAAATGTGTGATACAGGGCAAGCAAGTTCAATGTGACCCATTCTTTCACGTCTTACTTTCTTCTTTGTAACTTCAACACCGCATCTGTCACAAATTATTCCTTTATATCTTACCTTTTTATATTTTCCACAGTAACATTCCCAGTCTTTTGTAGGTCCAAATATTTTTTCACAAAATAGTCCATCTCTTTCTGGTTTAAGTGTTCTATAGTTGATAGTCTCTGGTTTTTTTACTTCTCCTTTAGACCATTCTCTAATCTTATCTGGAGAGGCAAGACCTATACTTATTCTATCAAAATTATCCATATCTTGCATTTTATAATCCCCCTTACACTTAATTACTATTCATCATCATCTGAATAACTATCAGTTTCATCATCAGAAACTCCAGTATCTAATTCTTCATTTGTAAGTTCACCATCTTCTTCTACTGACATACCTTTAAAGTCTTCTTCAGTTACAAGACTAGATGTATCTTCTAAACTTGGAACTATTGAATCATTATCATCTTCTACAGATTCTTTCATCTCTACTTGTTCATCTTGTTTATATAACTTAACATCCAAAGCTAAACTTTGTAATTCTTTAGTTAAAACTCTAAATGATTCGGGAATTCCTGGTTTTGGAATGCTTTCACCTTTAACGATAGCTTCATATGTTTTTAAACGTCCTACAATATCATCTGATTTAACAGTAAGAATCTCTTGTAAGATATATGATGCTCCATATGCTTCAAGTGCCCAAACTTCCATCTCACCGAATCTCTGTCCACCAAATTGTGCTTTACCACCTAATGGTTGTTGTGTAACTAAAGAATATGGTCCAATTGAACGAGCGTGTATCTTATCTTCAACCATATGATATAGTTTAAGCATGTACATATATCCAACTGTAACTTTTCTATCAAAAGGCTCACCAGTTCTACCATCACGAACAACAAATTTTCCGTCTGGATTTAATCCTTTAGATTCAAACAATTCTCTTATATCAGCTTCTTTAGCACCATCAAATACAGGTGTTGCTATTTTCCATCCATATAACTTAGCTATATATCCCAAATGAACTTCTAAAACCTGACCAACATTCATACGAGATGGAATTCCTAGAGGATTTAATAATATTTGTAATGGTGTACCATCTGGTAAAAATGGCATATCTTCTCTTGGTAAAATACGAGAAATACATCCTTTGTTTCCATGACGTCCGGCCATTTTATCACCAACAGATATTTTTCTTTTTTTAGCTATTTAAATTCTTACAACTTTATTAACTCCTGCAGCAAGCTCATCACAGTTATCTCTAGTAAATATTTTTACATCAACAACTGTTCCAGCTTCTCCATGAGGAACTCTTAATGAAGTATCTCTTACTTCTCTAGCTTTTTCACCAAATATTGCTCTTAATAATTTTTCCTCTGCTGTAAGCTCAGTCTCACCTTTTGGTGTAACTTTACCTACTAATATATCTCCAGGAACAACTTCTGCACCTATACGAATTATACCATTTTCATCCAAGTCTTTTAATGCAGCATTTCCAACATTTGGAATATCTTTAGTAATCTCTTCTGGTCCAAGTTTTGTATCTCTTGCTTCACAATCATAATCTTCAATATGAATAGATGTCAAAACATCATCTTGAACTAAATCTTCAGAAATTAATATAGCATCCTCATAGTTGTAGCCTTCCCATGTCATGAAACCAATAAGTAAGTTTTTACCTAAAGCCATCTCACCATTTTGAGTAGAAGGTCCATCTGCTATAACCTCACCTTTTTTAACTTTTTCGCCTTTTCTTACAATTGGTTTTTGCGTAATACAAGTACCAGCATTTGATCTTTGATACTTAATTAAGTTATATTCATCTTTTCCTGTTTTTGTATCAACTACTATTTTATCTGCACTTACGTATGAAACTACACCATCATTTTTAGCAACAATAACTATACCAGAGTCAACAGCAGCTTTATATTCTATACCAGTACCAACAATTGGACTATCTGTTTGAATAAGTGGAACAGCCTGACGTTGCATGTTTGCACCCATCAACGCTCTGTGTGCATCATCGCTTTCTAGGAAAGGAATCATTGCTGTGGCAACAGATACTAATTGTTTTGGTGAAACATCCATTAAATCAACTTTTTCTCTTTCAATTTCTTCAATTAAATCTCTATATCTTACTTTTACTCTTTTATTTATAAATCTATTTTCACTATCAAGTGGCTCATTGGCTTGAGCTACTATATATTTATCTTCCTCATCAGCAGTCATATATCTAATATTATCTGTAACTACACCAGTCTTTTTATCTACTAATCTATATGGTGTTTCTATAAATCCATATCTATTAATTTTAGCAAATGTAGATAATGAAGATATAAGACCTATATTTGGTCCTTCTGGTGACTCTATAGGACATAGTCTACCATAGTGAGTATGATGAACATCACGTACTTCGAATCCAGCTCTTTCTCTAGACAAACCTCCAGGTCCTAATGCAGAAATCCTTCTTTTATGTGTAAGCTCAGCAAGTGGATTTATCTGATCCATGAACTGTGATAATTGTGAGCTTCCAAAGAACTCTCTAAGTGCACCAACTACTGGTTTTATATTTATTAAAGTCTGTGGTGTTGCAACATCTAGATCTTGTGTAGCCATTCTTTCACGAACTACTCTTTCAAGTCTTGCAAGACCAATTCTAAATTGATTTTGTAATAATTCACCAACACATCTAACACGTCTATTTCCTAAATGATCAATATCATCTGTGTTTCCAAGACCAAATCTTAAATTCATAAAATAGTTTATAGATGCCATTATATCATCTAAAGTAGCACATTTTACAACTAATTTTTCTCTGTTTAATTTTATTTGCTTTCTTAGTTCTTTATCATCTACATCTCCTATTTTAGCTAATAGTTCTTTTAATGCAGGTAAATAAACATCTTCTTTTATTACTTCTTTATCTATTTCTTTACCTAAATATTTAGATATATCTACTGTGTTATTTCCAATTATTTTTATCTTTTTATCATCTCTTGTAACATATACAACATTTACTCCAGAATCCTTTATCTTTTGTGCTGTTTCTTCTGTTATTGTTTCTCCAGCAGAAACTAAAATCTCTCCATCTTCAGTTATAACATTTTCTGCAGCAACTTCTCCTACTGTTCTTTCAGCAATACTTAATTTCTTATTATATTTATATCTACCAACTCTTGCTAAATCATATCTTCTTGGTTCAAATAACAAGCCAAATAACAATGATTTTGCTGCATCTACATGTAATGGCTCATTAGGTCTTATTTTTTTGTATATTTCAAGTAAAGCTTCATCTTGTGTCTTAGCAGGATCTTTGTATAAGTTTTCATTAATTAAATCATCTTCAAATAGATCCATTATTTGTTGATCTGTTTCTATTCCTAATGCTCTAATTAATGTTGTAAGAGGAACCTTTCTTGTCCTATCAACTCTTGCATAATACATATCAGATGAATCAGATTCTAGTTCAATCCATGTACCACGAATAGGCATAATTGTACCTGAGTATAAAAACTTACCAGTTTTATCTCTTTGAGCATCAAAATATACACCCGGTGATCTAACAAGTTGTGATATTACAACTCTTTCTGCTCCATTAATTAAAAAAGTTCCACTATCAGTCATAACAGGCAAATCACATAAGAAAATTTCTTGTTCTTTAATTTCTCCTGTCTCACGATTAATTAAACGTACCTGTACTTGTAATCTTGAAGAATAACTAGTATTTCTTGCTTTTGCTTCTTCTATAGTATATTTTGTTTTGTCTTCTAGTCTATAATCTACAAATTCAAGTAATAAATTACCTGAAAAATCACTTATAGGAGAAGCGTCAGATAAAACGTCTTTAAGTCCTGATTTTAAGAACCATTCATAAGACTGTTTTTGAATATCAATTAAGTCCGGCATATCTATGACTTCTTTGATACTTGAAAAGCTCATTCTTGCTGCTTTTCCATTTTTTACTTCATGAATACGACTCATTTCCATACCCCCAACTGCGTTGAAAAAAAGACAACAAAAAGTCAAACTAGTCTACATAATTTATTTTGCCAACTAATTTGATTTCTTATATATCTCTTTTTCTTTAACTATTTTTTATAAATTTTTTCAACTATTTCAACCATCCTTCATATTCAAGTTTACATAGTAATTTCAATTAGAAATAACATTTGCACTATTATACCATATAAAATTTTAAGTGTCAACCAAAAATCTCATTTTTATTTTTTATTTTTAGTGAAAAATATAGAACTTAGCAAATAACTAAGTTCTATATATTTCCTTCCTTTAATCTATCAGCTCTATCAGCTGTAATTAAAGCATCAATCATTTCGTCTAGATTTCCATTCATAAAGCTCTCTAATTGATATATAGTATAATTAATTCTATGATCTGTGACTCTACTTTGAGGATAATTATATGTTCTTATCTTTTCACTTCTTGCTCCACTTCCAACCTGTAGCCTTCTTTTATTAATAATTTCTTTATCTCTTTCTTCTACTTCTTTTTCATATAATTTCGCTCTTAACATTTTCATTGCTGTCTCTTTATTTTGTAATTGAGATCTTTCATTTTGACAAGCAACAACTATTCCACTTGGAATATGCGTAATTCTAATAGCAGATGATGTCTTATTTACATGCTGTCCACCCGCACCACTAGATCTATATGTATCAATTCTTAAATCATTTGGATTTATATCCACTTCAACATCTTCTACTTCAGGCAACACTGCAACTGTAGCTGTAGAAGTATGTATTCTTCCACTTGCTTCTGTTTCAGGAACACGTTGAACTCTATGTACACCACTTTCAAATTTTAACCTACTATATGCACCTTTTCCTTTAATCATAAATGAAATTTCTTTTATTCCGCCTATTTCTGTCTCATTCATGTCCATTACTTCAACTTGCCATTTTTTAAGTTCTGCATACATTGTATACATTCTATATAAATTATAAGCAAATAAAGCAGCTTCTTCACCACCAGCACCAGCTCTTATTTCAATAATAACGTTGCTATCATCATTTTCGTCTTTAGGCAACAATAAAATTTTAAGTTCTTCTTCAATTTGTGGTAATTTTTCTTTTAAAGAATAATATTCTTCATTAGCTATATCTTTTAAGTCAGGATCATCCATCATTTCTTTTGCTTCATTCATATTCTTTTCTATATTTTTATACTCGAGATACTTATCTACAACATCCTTCATACTAGCTTGCTCTTTCATATATTTTCTCCATGTATTTTGGTCAGCTATAACATCTGGGTCTGAAATAAGTTTAGTTAATTCTAAATATTTTTTATATATTTCTTCTAATTTTTCAAACATATTTATCTCCATTCTATACAAATTTACCTTAATATTTTAACATATTTTATACACTTTTTCAACTATATATACTTTTCTTTTGATTTTACATAAAAAAGATGGACTATTGTCCACCTCTATTATTCATTATTTTTGAAAAGTCATAAGTAAATTCTCAATTGCCTTTTCTTGATTTTTAAAAGCTGCCTTTTTATTTGCCTGTAAATTATATTTAGTTTTATTCTTTAATTTTATATTTATCTTTCTTACTATACCAAACATTCCACTTTTCACAGAAATATTCTCAATATCTTCTCTTTTAACTATAATGCAATTTTCTATAATCTTGTTAGTTAATCTAGATAATTCAAACATATATATATTATCTAAATCATAAGTAATAATATAATTTACCATTTTAGCCATTCCAGCAAAGCTTCCCATAAGAGCATACGCGCTCATCGAAGGCATCCCAATTGCAAAAAAATAATTTTCAGAACTTAAATTACATTTATTTAAAAACTCCGTTATTGTATCATTGCTTAATTTATCAAATTCATATTGTTTAATTATATTAGAATTTCCATTCGGATTAGTACTAGTATCTGCTATAACTTCAGAAATACTAGCATCATTTATAATATTTGTAGTATTTATATTATTAGTATCATTAACTTTTATCGAATTATTTTCTGTATTTGTATTGCTGTTATCACTATTATTTAAAGCTTTATTTAAAGCATTATTACCAATCAAAGAACTTATAAAACAAAGCACTAAATATAATATAACAATAACTAAATTAATAGCGCTTGTGTACATAAAATACGAAACGACAAATGCAATAATTTCTGAAATTAAAAATTGCTTTTTTATACTTTTATTTTTATTTAATATTATTTTAGAATTTCCAAGTACAATTTTTGATGCTAATACTGCCGAAATAATAGGAAATAATATAAACTCTATTACTCTTACCCATACATCTAATTTTAAAATAATATAAAACCCATCAACAATTCCTATTATAATAGTACTAAATACTATAAACCAAATGGCATAATTTACTACAACTGAGCTTTGAGTTTTTTCTTTCATTGATTACTCATCTTCCTCATTTAATATTTTTAATTGTGCTTCTAGCATTGACTGTACTTTTATTTTATATATTCTCATTTGATTTTTCTTTGTTTCTATATCTACCTCTGCCTTTATAATTTGTCTTTGTAAATCTTCTAGTCTTTGCTTTGCATTAAGCTCAGCATCGCTTTTAATTGTTTCAGCTTGTTTTTCAGCGGCAAGCTTAATACTATCCGCTTCAGTTTGAGCATTTTCAACAGTTTTATCAATACCGGCCTCTAATGTACTATAATGATCCACTGTAGCCTGTAATGTTTGAACTTGTCCTCTTAATTCGTTGTTTTCTTTATATAGTTTTTCATAATCATTCATAACTAATACTAGAAAGTCTTCTACATCTTTTATATCATATCCGCCCAACTTAGCTTTTTTAAATACTTTATTATCAATATCTATTGGTGTTAGCATAATTATTAACCCCCTCATATCATAGTTAAAAAACAGGCCAAAAGACCTGTTTATAATGCAAAATTACTTAAGCCAAGAAAATGATTGCTTTTGATCTTGATTTTTATTATATTGATTATTTTCTAAATCATTTTGAATTTCAACAGTTCTTGGAGTCATTAAATATATAAGACTAGATACCTTTTGAATATTCCCTTCTATCATAAATGTAGCTCCACTTAAGAAATCAAGTACACGTCTTGCATCCTCTTTACTAACATTTTCAAGATTAATTATTACTGATTTTTTATTTTTTAAATAAGTTCCAACTTCTTCTACATCGTTGTAACAAGTTGGTTGTGTAATAACCATTTTTGATGCTGACATTCCGTTATTTACAGATATAACTTTTGTTGGTCTGTTACCGTTTCCCTCTTCCACTTCTCGTACTGAAGCTCTTGCTCTACTACGTGCTCCTCCTTGTTGACTGTACATTTCTTCTTCATCTACTTCATCAGTGTATCCATCATTATCATAATTTTCTGCATAATTATCATCATACTCTTCTTCGTTATTTCCACCTAATCCAATAACTTTTAAGAATTTATTCATTATTTCTGCTCCCATAAAATTAACCCCCTACGATACTTGCCTTGAAAAAACCGCTAATATCTTTGCTTACAACTTTATCATAAATATATTCTATTGTCTACATTTTAACATATTTGTAACATTTTTTTAATTAAAATAAGACATTGGGTTTACTGCACTACCATTTACTCTTACTTCAAAGTGTAAATGTGCGCCATATGAATTTCCTGTATTTCCGCTATATCCTATTATTTGTCCCTGACTTACAGTTTGTCCTGGACTTACTGCAACACTAGATAAGTGGCCATATAAAGTATACAGTCTATTACCATCTGAGCCAACACCATGATCTATCATTATATAATTTCCATATCCATATCCATTAGATGCCGAATATGAATGATCTTTATATCCTGCTGATGTATATGGACCATTAGGATCTGTTGTAACAGTAAGTGCTGTTATTACAGTTCCAGATGCTGCAGCCATTACTTGTGTTCCTCTAGATACACCTATATCTGTTCCTGAGTGCCATGAAGGATATCCTCCCGGACTATACCATCCAAATCCTGCTGTTATATATGAACTAGTTGTTGGCCATATAAATACACCAGAAAAATACTGATTATTATTTCCATTCTGAGCAGCTGCAGCAGCAATTTCTGCTTGTAGTTTTGCTTCCGCTTCTTCTTGTTCTTCTAGTAATATCTTAGATGCTGCTAATAATTCTGCTTTCGAAGAATTTAGATCATCAACTATAGCTTGTCTTTCATTTTTAACACTTTGAAGCTCATTAGTAGATTTTTCTACATCATAAGTTAATTGCTCAAGTGATAATCTTCCCTCTTCTATATTAGTCATTAAATAGTCCGTATACTCTTTTTGAGACTTCATATTTCCAATTAATGATTGATCATATTCTAGAATACTTGTATATACATTAAGCTTTGAAAAGAAATCTGCAATACCATTAGATGACACTAATATCTCAAATACACTTGGTATTCCATTTTCATAAATAGCTCTTAATCTTGTTGTATATACATCCTCAGCACTATTATATAATTGTGCTGAGTTTTGTAATTCATTTTGATATTTTTCTATTTGAGCATTTAAATTATCTACTTGTGTTTGTAGCTCGTTTAATCTTTCTGTATATGTTGCAATTTCAGAATCTAAAACACTTATTTCATCCAAGTACCCAGCTACTTCACTTTCAACTGCACTTATTTCACTTTCATTTGCTTCTATT
>CALXBV010000101.1 GCA_944386635.1 uncultured Clostridia bacterium | reverse complement strand
TATAGGACTATGGGCGGAGCTTACAACACAAAATGCCGAAGCTGTAGAGGCCGCAAGAAACGGCAATCTTACCGGGTGGTCGTTTGGATTTATTAAAATGCGTGACCATTGGGACACTATAGGCTGGGACGCAGAAACAGGGCATGAGTTTAAGCGCAGGTATTTAGACGAAATACAATTAACAGAGGTATCTATTTTAAGCGGACTTATACCGGCCTATTATGGCACGTCTTACGAAGTCCGAGCAGAGGAAAAAACAGCTATAGAGTTTAGAGCAAATGACATTGAGGCACGCAGTATAGGAGTTATGCCAGAAATAAATATACAGATTGAAAAGCGTTTAAATTCTGTGGAGAACAAAATTAAACTGCTTGAAAAAATGAACGATTTAAACAAGTTTAGATAAGGGGGCTTAAAAATGAACAGTAAATTAAAAGAGCTTAAAGAGAAACGCAATGATTTACTTATGAAAGCTGATAACATTTTAAACAAGGCAGCCGAAGAAACAAGGGCTTTAACAGAGCAGGAAGAAAAAGACTATAACCAGTATACAAAGGATATTGAAGGTCTTTCTAAAACAATAAAGCTTTTAGAGGAACAGGAAGAAAGAGCCTTAAAAGATATGCCGTTAGAAGAAAGGCAAAACGAAGAAACAAAAAAAGAGGAAAGAAGAGCTTTTGAAAGATTTTGCAGAGGCGAAGCAAGAGCCCTTGACGTAGGTACAAACGGGGCATTGCTGCCAAGAACAGTAGCGGCAGAGATAATAGGTTTAATAAATGACTATGTGCCTTATATGAATATATGTGATACATACAATATTCGCGGTGACTTCTCTTTACCTTATTACGATGAAACAGAAAGTAATATAACATTTGGATATGTTGAGGAGCTTACAGAGGTTACAGAAAAAAGCGGAAAACTTAAAACCATAAATATGGGCAGTTATATTATCGGAGCGTTAGCGCTTATCTCTAACAAGCTTAAAAATAATGCTCAATTTGATATAGCCGGATTTGTGGCTAAGGAAATGGCTCGTAAATTTGCAATGTTTCTTGATAAAGAAATAAACGCAGGAACGGCAGGCAAAATAGAAAATGTATTTTCTGCCGCAACAAATAAAATTACAGCCGCAACAAATGAAATTACAACAGATGACATTATAGATTTGCAATTAAAAATATCGTCTGAGGCCGAAAAAAATGCTGTTTGGGTTATGCATAAAGACACATTTGCCAAAGTTAGAAAACTTAAAGATACAGACGGACAGTATCTTTTAATTAAAGATTTTGCCGCAGGCGGAGAGTACAAACTTTTAGGGCACAATGTATATATTAGCGAAAATGCGCCGAAACCGACAGATAGCACAAAATGTATACTTTATGGCGATTTTATGGACTATGCTCTTAAGTTTTCAAAAGAAATGGAAATTCAAGTTTTGTCGGAAGTTTATGCGGCTAAATATGCTACAGGTGTTTTAGGTTTTGCCGAAGTAGACGGCAAAATTAAAAGACAAAGCAGTTTTGCAGTACTTGAATTAGGCGCAGCAGCTTAAAGGCGTGGTTATATGAAAGTAAGCGAGATTACAAAAGAGGATATTGCCAATTATATAAGAGATATTGATTTAACAGACCCGACAGAGGATAAGTTTATAGCCGCCATACAAGAGGCGGCTATAGCCTATATAAATAACCGGCTTAATGTAACAACGGAAAAATTAGACCAATGGCCAGAAATGGCAATAGCTGTATTTGCTCTATGCGCTGACATGTACGACAACCGCAGCACTACAGTTGAAAGCGGCACACCTAACCAAACCGTAGAGACAATAATAAATATGCACGATTACAATTTTTTATAAAGGGCTGATAAAATGAACAATTTAGCCGGGAAATTAAATAAAAAAATAGAGCTTTGGGGCAATGTTGAAACAGCCGAAAAAAACAGCATTAATCAGAATGTTTGGCAAGAACAAAAAATAAAAACCATGTGGGCACAGATACGGCCGCAGACAGGCAGCCTATTAAAGAGGACAGCGGAAACGGAATTAAGCCGGACGACACACAAAATAATAATACGCTATACGGCGGAAATTAAGCCGGATATGTGGTTTATATACCGTGGGGAACGGTACAACATAATATATATTTTAAATCCGTATTTTAATAATTCGTATTTAGAAATATTTTGTGAAGTATACACGGAAAAAAAGGACGATGATTATGAATGAGCATGGTTACTTTTAAAAGCGTTGGAATGGATAACCTTCAAAAAGAAATAGCTCGGTTGGCTTATGAAACAGCCCCGAAAGAAAGTAAAAAATTCATGGGACAGGAAGGTTTAAAACTTGCCCGTAAAATGAAAAGTGTTTTAAAGGCAGTTGTTCATAAAAAAACGGGAAATCTAACATCAAATAAGTATTTAAAACGTGGCAGGGTATATACATACGAGGGCAGCACATACGAAACACGTATACATTTTGCACCGCATACGCATTTATGGGAATACGGTTTTAATCATATCTCCGGAAAAAGAGTACAAGGCCATAACAGAATACGACCGTTAGAGGCACAGTTTTCAGAAACTTTTACACAGGACTTTAACAATTTTGTTGACGAAATAACCAAAGATTTTTAAGGTGGGTGTATAAATGATAAATCTAATAAACGGCAAAACACCTACAGAATTTATAATAGGTGGTCTTATAGATTATTTAGAGAAAAAAACGGACCTAAAAATTTTGGATAGAGATATAGCAGAGGATATACAGCGGCCGTGCATTATATTAGATGTTTCTAAAATAACAAAAGACCTTTTCGGACACATGCCACGTTATAACTTTGAAATAAATGTTTATTATTTTGCTAACAGTTTATATAGAGGCTATGCTGATTTATATCAAAAGGCAGAGGAAATAATGGACATTTTAAGCGGCAGAATTAATTTAACAGATACATTTAATATCACGGTTGAAGATAAACAAACGGAGTTTTACAGGGCGGATAAGGCGCTTAAGGTTTATGGAACAATAGACGCAGTATTTGAATATGAAGACGACAGCACAGCCGACATAATGGAAGAATTGAACATTAATTTACAGGAGGGGTAATAAATGGCACAAACAATGCCGAGTATAGAGGTTATATTTAAACAAATGGCCGTTACAGCTATACAGCGCAGTGAAAAAGGCGTTGTGTGTATAGTGGTAAACGATGATACCGAAGGTACAAACGCCATTAATGAATACATATATTCAAGCGATGTAAAAGAAAGCGAGTACACAGCGGACAATTACAAGGCTATAATAGGCGCATTTATAGCCGTTCCGAATAAAGTATATGTTGTTAAGCTGGAAGATGAAAAGACATTTACAGACGCAACAGAACTTATTAAAAACATTAACTTTAATTGGCTTGTTTATTTAAACGCTGAAAGCGGAGAGCAGGACAAAGTGAGCGCTTATGTTCAGGAACGAAATGCCAAAAACAACAGGCATAAAATTAAATGTGTAACATATAAAGCCACGACTACAGACGATAAACATGTAGTTAATTTCACTAACGAGGCAATAACCTTTAAAGAGGAAACAGCCGCATATCCTGTAGCATTTTATATAGCCCGTTTAGCCGGTGTATTTGCGGCCACACCGTTTACACGTGCGGCCACATATACGGAGTTGCAGGAGCTTAAAAGTGTTATAGAGCCGGAAGACCTTAACGAGGCTGTGGGAAACGGCGAGTTAGTTTTATTCAATGATATTGATGTTGTAAGGATTGGAACAGCGGTTAATTCTCTTACCACAGTTACGGCAGATGATACAGAGGACATGCAGAAAATAACCATTGTTGAAGGTATGGACACCATAACAGAGGATATAGTAACAACATTTAATGATTACTATGTTGGGAAATATAAAAATACATACGATAACCAATGTTTATTTTTAACGGCTGTAAATTCTTATTTCACAACATTAGAAGGCGAGGGCATATTAGACCCGAACTATGAAAATGTAGCCACCATTGATATTGAACAGCAGCGTAACCAATGGCTAAGTACCGGAAAAACAGAGGCGGCAGA
>CALXBV010000100.1 GCA_944386635.1 uncultured Clostridia bacterium | reverse complement strand
CTGCACAAAATTGTACACCCTTCGCAGTATGTCCGCATCTGCGTTTTTCAGCAGCGCCTTAATGGCCCGCCGGTATTCTTCCCCGTTCATGGGACGTCGCCTCCTTTATTCGACTATACGCCCCATTTTTTTCTTGCGCAATGTTTTTATCTTTTATTTCTCTTTTTTGAGAAATATTCTATCATTTTCTTGTTTTTCTCTTTTCAAGTGCTATTTTTATTTTAATGGGCTGTCAAACAGTTCGCACATCCTTGTGTGGGTAGCTTCCGCGATTTTTTCCAGCTGATCCAGGCGCGGTACAGTTTGCCCGTTCTCGATCCTGTTTATTGTGCTGCGGCTGATCCCCGTCAACTTCTCCAGCTGCTGGAGCGTCAGCCCCCGCTTTTGCCTGGCCTCCCACACATATATGCGCACAGCAGACCCTCTTTCAAAAAATAATAGCCGTCCCCCTGCGCCAACAGGTGAACGGCCAAAAGAACGCGCCGCGCGGCTTACGCTGCACTCCACGCCCCACAGCAGAGAGTATAGCACAAAAACACCGCGCGGCATAGTACCTTTGTACATTTTCGCGGGGTGTTTTTTATGTTATACGGAAACCCACAAAATTATGCCTGGTTCCGCGCCCGCGTTGTCCTGTATATTCGCGTTTCCACGGACGAACAGGCGCGGCATGGCTACAGCCTCGGTGCGCAGCGTGAGGCGCTGCACGAATTTTGCGACACCTTCCAGTGCCAGATCGTTGCAGAGTACAGCGACGACGGCGTGAGCGCCCGCAAGGAAATGCGCCGCCGCCCTGGTTTGCTGCGCGTTCTGGACGTTGTAAAATCCGGCGGCGTTGACTATGTCCTTTTCATCAAGCTGGACCGCTGGTTCCGCAGTGTCCGGGAGTACTACCGCGTGCAGGATATTCTCGACGCCGCCGGGTGCGGCTGGAAGGCGATCCTGGAGGACTACGACACCAGCACCACAAACGGACGTCTAAATCTAAATATTCGCCTTTCTGTTGCCCAGGACGAAAGCGACAGAACGGCGGACCGTATCAAGTTTGTATTTTCCGAACGTGTCAAAAACGGCGGCGCGATCTATGGCACCCGCTCTCTTCCTTTCGGACTTGAAACAAAGGATCACCGCGTCCAGGTCATAGAGGACAAGGCCGACGTGGTGCGCGGTATGTTTGACCACTACGAAAGCACCACCAGCACGCGGGATACCCGCTTTTGGCTGCGGGATCGTTTCGGCGTCGATCTCCCCTATAATACAATTCGTAATATGCTGCATAACAGTCTATACTGTGGGGAATATCGCGGCAACAGGTCATACTGTCAGCCCATCATATCCCCGGAACAGTTCCGCCGGGTCCAGGAAATTCTGGCAAGGCAGTCCGCCGGTCATACACGGCAAAGTGTCCACCAGTACGTTTTTACCGGCCTGTTGCGCTGTCCCGTTTGCGGCTGTACGCTCAAAGCCTACCCTCAAAAAGATTATAAATTTAATCGCGTGTATCTCCGCTACCGTTGCAGCCAGCACTGGACCGACCACCGCTGCACGTGGAAGTCTACCCCCTGGGAGCCTCGCCTGGAGGATTGGCTGCTGGATCACATCCAGCCGCAGCTCGACGCCTACCTGGCCCGGTTCGATGTCCAGGAGGAAAAGCGGCGGCGGGCATCTGTTGACGTTGGCGCGATCCAGCGCAAGCTGTCCAGGCTGCAGGACCTCTATGTGGACGGCATGATCAGTCGGGCGTCGTACGATGAAAAATACCAGGCTCTGATCTCCCAGCAGGAGGCCGCCCAGGAAGCGCAGCTTTCAGCGACAGCCGCGCGCGATCTGGAGCCGTTGCGGCAACTTCTCACCGGTGACTTCCGCAGCATCTACGGTACCCTGTCCCCTTCCGAACGGCACACGCTGTGGGCCTCCGTTATAGATCACATTGTGGTAAAGTGCGCCGGGTACGGCCAGTTTGACCTCGATGTTGTTTTTTTACCGTAACATACTATTAACGCACCGCCCCGCCGGGTGCAATGTGTTAATAGTATGCTTCTACAAAATCAAAAGCCCAACCTGTAAATTTCTCTTACAGGTTGGGCTTTTTCGTTTTTGGTTTACTCCCCGTACTTGGTCACGTCGGGATCGTCCACGATGTACAAGCCAGACAGCAGTTTGAACCAGGGCTTTCCGTCTTTGCTCTTCACGCGCGCCACGACTTCCAGCCGCTTGCCGCTTTCAACCAGCTGCGCCACGTTGTCGCTGGTCTTTTCCGCCGTGCGCCGCAGGTTCGTGTAGCCGTGGTGGATGGTCACCACGTAGCCGGTCAGCTTTTCTTCATCCTGCGCCGCCTCTGCGCCGCTCTCCTGGCCGTCCTCGCCTTCCTCGGTGTCCTTGTCGTCTTCCTCGTTTTCGCTCTCTGCGGCCCCTCTCTGCTTCTCCAGGAGGGCGTCCGCTTCCTCTCCGTCAACCGTGTGCGCTTCGATCTCCGCATCCAGCGCGGCGACGATCTGGGCCTTGCTGGCGTTCTTGCTGACCTTCACGCCCAGCTGCTCCGCAATCTCCAGCAGCTTCTCCTTGCTGTCCTCCACGCTATATTCCGGCACGGCCTGCACGCCTTCCGGCAGCTCCTGCTCCAGTTCTTCCAGGCTGACTTCCTCGCCCTTCATTCGTGCCTCCACCGCCGCCTGGATCGCGTCGTTTACCTTCTTCGCCACGTTTTATTCCTCCTTATCGTCTCCCAGCCCTGCGCGGGGTTCTTCGCTTCAATCAGTTTCTGAGTAACCGCCAGGCCATCCACAAGGAACTGCGGAACGTCGTACCCCAGCTCCACAAGATTCTCCAGGATGGACCGGGCTTCGTTGATGATCAGCGACGCCAGTACCCACCAGCCCAGCAGGTAGAGCCAGTCCAGCTCCACCCCCAGCATATCCACGCAAAGCGCCTGGAGGACCCCGGCAAGCTCAAACGCCACCGCGATAATGGCCCAGTAGCCCAACTTTTTCAGCGCCCCTACAAGCCCCACCTTGGAGCTTTCGACGTGCAGCTTGTAGGACTTGTGCCAGCCCGTCAGCCAGTCGATCACGTTCAGCGCCAGGAAGGCGGCAAACAGATACCAGTGGTCGCCCAAAATTGCCGCCGCGATAGCGACGATCCCGCCCACAATCATGTTGTAGCTGTCAATAAACTTAGTCACCATGAACCCCTCCTTTTGTTTAGGCCCAATCGCTCTTGTACTTGACGTTCAGCTCCTTTGCGGTTGCCTGGAGCTTCGACGCGGTGGCGGTTGTCATTGCTTCAAATCGGACGGTGTACTCCATCGGGGCCTTGCCCAGCGCCGCCGCCTGGTTCACAACTCGGTCAAAGTCCCCCCGGCTCATGGGGCCAATGGTCGGTGTCTGCTGCTGTTCCTGGCCTTCCTCTGTCTCCTGATCCGCCGGGGCTTCCTGGCTTTCGTAGCCGTTCAAGCCGTTTTTTCGCATGATTGCGGGATAGTCCTTGTACGACACGTCACAGTCCAGGCTTTTGCCAAACCCCGCGATCCCCAGCGCGTTGGAGCTGCTGTACTGCCACAGGCCGTTCTGCACGGCACTGGTGTCGCTGGAGGTGTATGCGGCTTCCCACTTGTCGAAATTCGCCAGCTGTCCCAGGTTGGTGTAGTTGAGGAAAAAGTCCCGCGAACAGTACACGGCGGCGTAATACCCCGCCTTTTCCAGCTCTTCCAGGGCCGCCTGGATGATCGCAGTGTTGTTCGCCCGGTTCGCTGTGCTGTTGTATTTGTAGCCGCTGGCGGTGCCGTCGTGCGTGCCATACTCCACATCAAAGTAGATCGGATAGCCGAACTTGTGGCCGGTCAGCATCTTGATCACCTGCTGCGCCGTGATCCGGGCAGCCTCTGCGGTGGTGTCGTAGCAGTACCAGTACACGCCCATGGGCACGCCGTGCTTTTCACAGCCCGCCACATTGTTGAGGAACTGTCCATCCGTGTACAGGCCGCCTTTCCCATGCCGCGCAGAGTAGCCGACACGCAGGATAGCAAAGCCGGGGCTGTTGCCCCCGTTCACGCGCTGCAGTTCGCTTGCCGTCTTTTCCCAGTTGATCGTCCCCTGGTGGTGCGAAACGTCGATACCGTAGATTTTCATTTTCCTTTTCTCCTTTCTTTATCCTGTGATCCCGTGCTTTGCCAGGATCGCGCC
>CALXBV010000099.1 GCA_944386635.1 uncultured Clostridia bacterium | reverse complement strand
TTTAATAGAAACTACTCTTAGATTAAATGGAAACGAAAAGAAACTTGAAGAGATTAAAAAAGGAAGAAAAGAGAGAAGAAAACCATATTTCTTATGGAAACTAGAGTTTGCTAAAGTGTTTAGAGAGAATGGTGGATTTGATATTGTAATAGGTAATCCACCATATATAGGATTTCAAAAAGTACCTCATAAAGATATTAATAAAAAGTTATTTTATTCAGCTAATGGAAAATATGATTTTTATATTTTATTTATAGAAAAAGCTTATTCACTATTAAAGGAAAAAGGGTATATTAGTTATATTTGTCCATCATATTTTTATAAGAGAAATTATGGTGAAAAATTAAGAGAGTTTATTTTGAAAAATAGTAGGTTAAGATTTATAATTGATTTTGAAGATACCCAAATATTTGAAACCGCTCAAACATATACTTGTATTTTTCTATTTGAAAAAACAAAAGAAAATAAAGGTAATTTAATACAAGTAGGAAATAGTATTTATGCAAAGGAGAAAACATTTATTTCTCAAGAAAATTTAAAAGAGCCACAATGGATAATAAAAAATGATGGTGAAAGTTTAATTATTGAAAAGCTAAAAAATGAATCACCTTTAAAATTAAAAGATATTACTCTTTCTATTTCACAAGGAATAGTAACTGGAGATAATAGTGTATTTTTAATAGCAGATTCTTTGTTAAAAAAAGAAAATATAAATATGAATTTTCTAAAAAAAGCATACAAAGGAAAAGATATTGGTAAAACAAAAGAAGAGGAAGAAAGCTATTATTTATTTTATCCTTATTATTTTGATGAAAACGGAAGTAATGTTTTAGTTAAAGAAGAAGAGATAAAAGAGAGAAATATAAATTTATATAATTATTTAAAAAGTAATAAAGAAAAACTATTAAGTAGAGAATATTTTGTAAAAAGTAATAAAAAATGGTATGAATTATGGAATCCAAGAAAGGCTAAACATTTTTATAATAGAAAAGTAGTTTTTGCTGAAATAAATAATAAAAATCAATTTCATATAGTTAATGAATATTTTTATACTGATAGTGCATGTGGATTTGAAATAAAAGAGGAATATTTGAAATATGAAAGTATTATTTTAAAATACTTAAATTCTAGAATAGCAACATATTTTTATCAAAAGATATCAGTTCCTAAAGCAAATGGATATTTCATATATAAAAATTCATTTTTAAAAGACTTTCCTATTCCTTTTGATTTTTCAGAAGAAAATATTAAAAGACTAAAAGAAATTTTGACAGAAGAAGAAATGATAGACTTTATAAAAGAAAAATTAAATTTGACAGAAGAAGAAGAAAAAATGATAAAAAATAATTTATAGTTACTATATTAAAATGTAAAAAAGGGGTTAAAAATTTTATGATATTAGATGTATATAAAGAGCAAACAGAACATAAACATAAATATTTAAGAGCATATTTGGCAACATGGTTTAAAATTTTAATTAGTCACAAAACAATTACTAATGAGAAGTATAATCAAATTATTTATGTTGATAGTTTTTCAAATGCAGGAGAATATACCAAGCATGAAAAGGGTTCGCCTTTAATCGCTTTAGAAATATTTAACAATATTTTAAAAGCAGAAAAAAATAAAAAACTAGATATTGAAGTAAAATGCTACTTTAATGATTATGATAAAACTAGAGTAGAGTACTTAGAGGAATTAATAAATAAAGAGTCTTTTGATAGAAGAATAAAAATAAAATATAATGCAATTACGGCAAATGAGCATATAGTTGAAGTCATGAAGGAAATAAAAAAGTATTCATCTAAAAAAGCTTTATTTTTCATAGACCCATATAGTGTAGCAGATGATGTAGTTTCATTAGAAAGCTTAAAACTTATTTTAGAAAATAATGATACAGAAATAATTTTTAATCATATGGTTTCAGATGTAGTTAGAAATATAAAAAATTATCCAGAAAAGTATGAAACTTTTTATCAACTAGAAAAAAATACTCTAAATATACCTAAAAAAGGGAAGGAATTTAATGATATTTTTACTAATAATTTAAAAAAAGAAATAAATAAAGAAATCTATATAGCATCTTATGAATTTTTAAATACTAAAAATGTTACAATATATTTTCTGGTATTTATAACTCATCATCCAACGGGCTATGAAAAAATGAAAGAAGCAATATGGAAAGTTTCTGATGGAGAATTATATCATAAAAATACAGGTAACAAAAACTGTGAAAATTTATCATTATTTTCAAATGAAGATAATACTAAATTAAAACAAGAGAAGAGAGCAATAAATATAAAAAATAAGGTTGAAGATTTAAAAGGAATTTTAATTCAAAAATTTAGAGGAAAAGAAGTAAATTATGAAGAGATTTATGAATTTGTTTTAAAATATACTATTTTTACTAAAGGACATATTCAACAAAAAACTTTATCGCCTTTAGAAAAAGAAGGAAAATTAATCAGAATAGGAACAAATATAAGTAATTCTATTTATAAATTTAAGGAGTAATGATGAGTAAAAGTAAAATTGAATGGACTGAAGAAACATGGAATCCGATTACGGGATGTACTCCTATAAGTGAAGGATGTAAGAATTGCTATGCTAAAAAAATGGCAAAACGATTACAGGCTATGGGAAATAAGAGATATGAGAATGGATTTCTTCCAACTTTTCATGAAGAGTTACTAGAGAAACCATTTCATTGGAAAAAACCACGAATGATTTTTGTAAATTCTATGTCTGATATATTTCATGAAGATATTAAAGATGAAGATATTGAAAAAATTTTCAAAGTGATGAATTTAGCAAAAGAGCATACTTTTCAAGTTTTAACAAAACGTTCTGAAAGAATGGTAGAAATTTCTAAAAAATTAACTTTTACAAAAAATATCTGGGTTGGGGTAACAGTCGAGAATACAAAAGCATTTAAGAGAATAGAAGATTTATTAAAAATAAATTGCTATATTAAATTTCTTTCATGTGAACCATTGTTAGAAGATTTAAAAAATTTAAAATTAAAAGGAATTGATTGGGTTATCGTAGGAGGGGAATCTGGTCATTCAGCTAGAGAAATAAAGAAAGAATGGGTAGAGAATATATTAAAAATTTGTAGAGAAGAAAAAGTAAGTTTTTTCTTTAAACAATGGGGGGGA
>CALXBV010000098.1 GCA_944386635.1 uncultured Clostridia bacterium | reverse complement strand
CGTGGGAGACAACGGTGTCGGTAAGAGCACGTTTCTCAGCATGATTCACCCATGGCCTTATCCCACGGATGGAAGAACCAAGTTCGTCCGTTCAGGCAAAGAAGGTATCATTGTCCGGGAATACACGGGTGGTGATGGAACGATCATCCGAACCAAATGTGTGTACAGCCCCAAGAAGGATGGTACCCACAATGGCAAATACTATTTCGCCTTAAAACGTCCGGGAGAGAAAGAAGAGAACGAGTTGAATCCCAATGGGAACCTGTCCTCGTATCAATCTCTTCTGTACGATTACTTTGGCATCAACAAGGACTTCTTGTCGTTTGCATCGTATTCTGCTGCAGCCAGCAATATTGTGTCGATGACCGATACGGAGCGTAAGAACTCGGTGGATTCGCTGATTCCCAATGTGAAGCGGTATGAAGTTGCCTACAACATTGTGAACGACAAGTACAAAAGTCTCAACAACATGATCAAGAACCTCTCGTCCAAGATTACTATGTTGAGGGATGAAGATTCTCTTCGTGCTGATTTGGCTCGGGTCAATGCGGAATTGACCCGGTACTTCAAAGAGCGGGAAGATGCGGTTCGTCAGGTTGGCAAGATCGAAGGACGGTTGAAAGAGTTGACCCATGGTACCGATGTGAACAAGCTGATGGAACAATATCACCGGCAGACGTTGAGCATCAGTTCGTATGGGGTAACATTGCGGAATCTGCATCGGACGATTCTGAACCTATACGATGAGTTGGACATCGAACCGGAAGACGAAGACGATGTACTGTCGTATCCGGATCTGCATAAGATTCCAAGCCGTGTGCTAAAATACGAGAAGATGATCGCTACGGCACGAGCCAACACGACGAGCTACCAGATGCGTATGGATGAGACACGGAAACAACTCAATGCCACAGAAAAGGACATCAACGAAACTGAGTCGTTGTTGTACAGTATCCAGGCACAGAGTGTGGACAGTCTTGTGGAGACAAAGAAGACGTATCTGAAACAACTGGATGATCTCCCCTATACGCATCATCGAGATGAATATAAGGATAAGTCCTACGAAGAAGCATCCAGTTTCCTGCATACGGTTTCTATGGTCGATCGGATGATTCAGAACCTGTACGAGATTTATGGGGAACTGTTGTCTCGTTACTTCTCCGGATCTATGGAAACCGATGGGAATCTTACTCGGTTGAACGACCAGCTGGTAGAACAACACCAAGCGCTCGGCATTCAGCTGGATCTGTTGCAGGACAGTCTGAATGGTCTGCAGCGGTACCAGTATCTCCAGCAGATTCTGGACAAACGTCCTCCGGAATGTAAGATCGACTCGTGTATCTTCATTGCAGAGGCGCTGAAAGCGCAAGGGAAGATTGAGGAGATCGAAAAGATTCGAAAAGAGCAGGCAGCTACACAAGAGAAACTGGATCAAGTCGAGAAACAGCTCCAGGATATAACCCACCAGGCAAGTCTGCAAAATGATGTGAAGCAGCTTCTCTCGATCATCCAGAGTCAGCTCCCGCTGTTCCAGAAGTATCTCTCCATTTCAAGCGTGGAACAGCTGTACCATGCCATTGCTACTGGTACCTGGGATCAGTTGCTGAACGTCATTCATCTGAAAGAGCAGATTGCGATTCTGTCTGGCAAAAGTTACTACCAGACGATTGTGAACCAGAAGCTTCCGGAGATCGAGAATGCGATCAAGATGGCAGAAGTATATGGCACCAATCGTACATTGCTTTCACATCAGAGAGACCGTTTGCTGGCTACACGCGACGAGTTGAAGGATAAACTCTCGGAGTGCAAGTTTCACATCAAAGCAACGGAAAAGCAGATCGAGCATTACCACTCCACCTTGGAGCTTTGGAAGAAGTTGTCCGATGCGATCGATCAATATACGACAGCTCTGGAACAGTCTCGTGCTGCTACCAAAGAGGTAGAAGAGCAGAAAGACCGAATCGAGAAGATCGACGAGCTTGTACGAAAAGGGAAAGAGGAAAGCGAAAAGGTCACGGAGTTGAGTGAATTGATCAACGCTCGTACTCCTTATCGTGAACGGATTGCCATGGAAATCAACACGGTCGTACAGCTCTCTGACGAAAAAACGGTTGTCGAGCGTGACTTCACGATCATGCACATCATTCGTTCTATCGTCTCTCCCGGTAAAGGTGTGCGGAGATTGTTGACCGACATCTACATGTACGACATCTGCAACATCGCCAACCAGTTGTTGCTGAACACGTTTGATGGGAAACTCTATCTGAAAGATTTCATCATCACCGATAAGGAGTTCACGATTCCATATGTGTTCAATGGGAGCGAAGGAAGTGACATCTCGTTTGCATCTTCTTCTCAGCAGGCAACGATTGCTTCTGCGATCAGTCTGGCGATTCTGTCGAAGCTGGTGGACAAATACGGGATCTATACAACGGATGAACAGGATGGACCTTTGGCACCCAAGAACAAAGGTGCATTCATTCGGATTCTGACAGAACAGATGCAGCATGTCGGAATCGAACAGGCATTCATCATCACCCAAGAACCAAGCTATTATGAGCCGTATGGTGCAGGAATCATTGCATTCCCTGGTGCTGAATTAAGTTCCAAGGATCTCGATATCATTCGAGTGTAATCACGTTTCAAATACATACTATAGCGGTAGAGAGGACGAATCGATCGTCCTTTCAATCGTTATACACAACAAGAAAGGAGAACTACAACTATGTCATTGAAAGTAAACTGTAAAGAAGATCTCAAAGCCTTCAAGGAAGAGATCGAAGAGATGTCGTGGACTGAGGTGTTGGAAAACTTCACACCTCACATCGACAGTAAGATGAAAGCGAACATCCGCCGCAAATTTGATATGCGGATGTATGTTCCAACCGTGAGCAATAGCTCCTCGGACACTGGGCTTCCGAATTTCCAGAAGGCGATCCGTTATGCCCATGAGCAAAATACCACTCTTCATGTGTTTGTCCAGGAAAATATGGATGGATACATGGCTGCAGCATATCTTGGGCTGCAGAGCGTGCAGGCTGTAGGATGCACGTGCGGATGGAACCTGACCGATACGTTTGATCCGGCCAATAAACTGATTCCGGATCTCCGCTATCACCCGATCGACGAGGTTGCACCCTACGATGACTTGGTTCTCGCCATGCGTCGGGAGATTCATCTCATCCGGGAAGGCGACGAGTGTACACATCAGGAAGACGAAGAGAAGTTCCAACCGGATCACGTTTATGTGATTCTTGGCGTCTCGGTTCCCGATATCAACAAGTTCCTCAAGGACTGCCGGGTCTATCGTAAAGATCGGATGCGAATCTTGATTCTAAATCCCGTGGTTCCGTCTCTGGACTATGAAGATCTTAAGGAGAAATATGGGAATGACCTTGAGATTATTTCGTATACACAGCCCACGTGTTGGTCTTCGTATCAGAGCTTAATTCTCAGCTACAACCAGAGACTGCAGCAGGGACTTGACGATCCCGCATGGATCAGCAGTACGAAGCTTCCACTGTTCATGCAGGAAGCATTCCGTTGGCTCGACCGAAAGCACGTGTGCGCGTGGGATCTGGAAAAGAGCACGAAGATGGATCCTTGTATGAGAGGATTCTTCTTCTACGTTGGCTATCGGAAATGCTACAACAACATCTGGTTGGACAAGGAGGAATTGCTGAACAACTTTGTGACATTGGCTCGCTGGTTTGCGTTCCGGGTCCGCATCGAATTATGTGGCATAGCATCAACACATCAATGGATACACTTCTTAAAGTTCGATCATCTGGCAGAGACGCTTAAGATCTCGAATCTGTATTCGTGCGAAATGGAGCAGATGTTTGTTACAATGGGCTGGTGCCATATGGTTTCTCTGTATGAGAAAATCGGTCTGATCGTACGTGATGTGGATGATGCACATATCAATACCAAACTGAATATGGGTTCGGAGACTATCACTTTGCCGGACCATCCGGTCAACGTGAAACAGATCGAACTGTCAGATCTTGATCGGTCTTATGAAATCGCAGAGGTAGCTGTGTTCAGGTTTATGCTGGACTATACAGCGATCCGTTATGTGGTGGCAACCTATACCATGACGTTTTCCGATAAGGATGTGACTGTTACAACGTTGATCGATCGGAAGAAGCTCCCGGCAAAAGACAAAGCGTTCAGAAGGAAAGAACGCATCATCACCAGCAGCGCCGATTTGTCGTATCTCTTCGGCGTCAGTGTGCCAGCGGAGAAATACGGCTTGACAAAAGAGACCAACAACAAAGGTCTCGCAGATCGTATGCCGAACTGGTATGACCTGAAACCCGACTGGGTCAAGAAGTTATAACGCAACAAGAGAGGAGAACAGCTATGTCAAAGAAAATGAATTGGAACTTCAAAGACAATAAGAAGCCCAAGAAGAACTCCTACAAACGGGAGTTTGAGAAGATGAGTTGGGCAGAGAGGCTGGATCGTGCTGGTCCGAGTCCCGACATACATTGGGTCTATGCAACCAAATTCTACCAGTCCATCGGCTATACCCCCGGCTGTGCCGGGCGTGCTTTGTGTCCCGTGGGAGAGCCCGACTTCCCGAAGATGATTCGGGATGCACACGAAGCGAATCGCCCGGTTCATGTGTACGTTAAGGACACGGCCGATGGATTCATGAGTGCGGCTTACA
>CALXBV010000097.1 GCA_944386635.1 uncultured Clostridia bacterium | reverse complement strand
TTGCGTCTTCAGAACGCGGTAATTCTTCTTTTGTATTCTTACGAATCTTTTTTACTGCCAAAATTAACCTCTCAAATCTCGCACTATTTTATAAGCGCAATTCGAGAAGCGTTCAAGAGCTTCATTTAAGAATTAACGAGGAGTTCGTAAATCATAAGGCCGCCAGATATTTCTAGCAATCTTCTAATCGACCACCATAGTTGATACGCCCCATAATGCACTTTAAATTTGAAAAGTAGTCGAAAAACAAAGTTACTTGCTCTGCTGCTGAACGGCCACATCCCGAGGTATATGCTGATCAGGAAAGTCGTAGGATGGTATCGGCTCTGGTATCCATTTTTTAACATAGTCAATAAAATCTCTAACCACTTTTCTTGAAAGCGACTCTTTACGACAAACCAAACCAAACGTTCTCATCCATGGCTTGTTATCAATTCTTCGAAACACGAGCCTGCTTGGATCAACCAGTTTTCTATCAGGAATAATGCTAATTCCTAAACCGGCAGCAACCATACCCGCAATTTCAAAAGAATAATCAAAAGACGCAATAATATTCGGAATCGCTCCACACTCTTGCTCAAAACGATTATTAATTATTTTACGAGCAGCAGTATTGGTATTAAATGCGATGAAGTCAAAGGGAAGAAGATCTTCCATGGATATTTTTCTTTTTTCCAGAAGCTCATGACGCTGCGGAAGAATCACATAAAACTCATCATACGCCGTTGGATACGTTTCATACTCTAACAAGTTGTTTCTAACACTCATATCCGTAAATGCAATATCGCAAGAACCACTGTCTAGCATTTGTATGCATTCCCCTGCGGCATACATATGAATTTTAACGTTTGCGCACGAACCTTCTTCAGTCGTAGAAAACTGCTTTGCAAACCACGGCACCTGCCCTTTAATCAGTGAACCCACCGTAGCAATGTTGATAATTTGCTGTTGCGCCGATAGCCGAGAAATTTCTGAGGTCCCATTATCTAAATTATTGAGCGCATTTACGGCATAAGGCAAAAAGAGTTTTCCATATTCGGTAAGTGTTGCGCCCTTATTTGACGTAGCGAAAAGAGGAACACCTAATTCTTTTTCTAGTGATTTAATCATGTAAGAAAGAGAAGAAGAACTAACATAGAGCTCTTTCGAAGCGTCCAAAAAGGAGCCCGTTTGAGCAATAGTTACAAAATCACGTAGAGCATTAGTGTTCATTGTGGGCCTCCCGTTATTTGCCAACGTGATTATTCTATTATTTGGAATAATAGAAATTCTCAAACTTTAATATTTTTTATCTATTTAGTTATTCTTAATCTGCTCTACAAATTACTTATTACTGATCCCAACTTTCTCTAATTACCCCAAGTTTTTCTTTTTTACAAATGAAATTAAGTTACCGAAAATGGCTGATAGATGGGGAGTAATTTGGGGATTCGCTTTTTTATCGTTAATCAAATACGAACTTATTGCCACAAATAGTTAAAAGAGAATCAACTCCATCTAACAACTAGTTGTTTAGTATCTTGTTCTATTCAATTAAAGAGAGGTGGGGCGACAATGGAAGATCTGAAAAAAACTGATGAGCTAAAAGTTGGAAAACCTTATCAGTATGTCTGGATTGCCATATGCGGCGCACTCTTTGGCTTAATTCCTATGGGAATCCAAGGAAGCTGTCTGGGCGTATACTACACGGCTCTTTCAGAAACCTTTAGTGTTCCGGTATCTTCGATTTCTTTGTACATCACATTTGGCGGCATTGGCCTAATCATTTGTTATCCATTAGTAGGTAAACTATACGCTCGATACGACTTAAGAAAATGTCTCGCTGTTTTTGTTGTTCTTTATAGCGTTGTTCTTTTCGTCGCCTCACAAGCAGCTAATCAGCCTACTTTTGTTGCTTGCGGAGCATTACTCGTTATTGGATCCTGCATGATCTTTAACCTTGGTATGCCAACACTTATCAATCGTTGGTTTAAAGATTATTCAGGCACCATTATTGGTATTTGCGCTGCAATGACTGGATTTGGCGGTCTTGTCCTTATCCCTGTTGGCCAGGCAGTAATGCAAAGTGGCGTCGATTTCCAAACACCTTTTATTGTTTACGGAATCATTAATCTTGTAATTCTTTTGCCTATAGTTTTATTTGGCATTCGTTCTTTCCCTGCAGATCGTGGTCTTCTTCCTTATGTTTCTAAGAAGTCCACAAGCGCCACGGGAAGTGCTGCTGAAGCTGTTAAAGAAAAGAACTGGACCGTTGATGTAAGCCAAACTATGAGAAGCTCCGCTTTCTGGACGTTTGTTATTGGTTTGGGACTTGCAAACTTCGTTGTTCTTGTTACGCGCTTCTTTGCTACTTCAGTAAATGATTTAGCAGCAGCTGGTGTAGCTGTTTTCGTAAGTGGCGCAATCATCGCTACCTGCCTTTCTGCTGGACAAGGCGTAGCAAAACTGGTTATGGGCTTCTTTACCGACGTCATCAAGGTTACTCCTGTTGTCTTGATTGCCTCGATTAGTGGTATTGTTTGCCTGTTGCTAATTTGGTTCTTCCCTACCACGTTCCTGCTGCCACTTGGCGGATTTGGATTTGGTTTCTACTACTGCTCTGTTTCGGTACTTGGTCCTATCATTGCTGGCAAGCTTTTTGGCACTGGTGAAAACTACTCGATTATCTTCAGCCGCGCAAACAGTGTCGCTTCGATATTTGTTCTTCCTGCTGGCTTTATGTGGCCATGGATTGCAGAAAACTTCGGTGGCTACGGTACCGCATTCGCAATTGCAATTGCCATGATTGTTCTTTTCGCAATTGCATGGCTGGCTGCGCTTCGTCTCGGTCATAAAGTTACCCATATTGAAGACACCACCACGGTAGTTGATACTAAATAATCACTAACCTCAACCAACAGCCCTTCCTCATAAGCTATGTTCTTGCAAGGAGGGGCTGCTTACTTAATACGCAAGCTATATGACAGTGGCTCAACAAGATAGTTAGCCATTTTAGTCACAAAG
>CALXBV010000096.1 GCA_944386635.1 uncultured Clostridia bacterium | reverse complement strand
CAAGGTCATTAACTCTTTCAGTTAATTCATCAATAGCGTCTAATAAATCTTGATATAACGGATCATCAGTAAAGAGATATAGCGTGTTAGCGTCTTTTGTATCAAGAGCGTTAAACTCGGCTTGAGTTCCAACCCACCACTTTAAAACGCCATTTTTATTCATTTCCTGAATTTTCGTAATAAAGCCAGCGTCAATATTTGAGATTGTTCCATCATTTACGGCTTGAGTAATTGCAGTTAAGATTTGCTCTTTTGTCATGGCTTCATATTGGTTTGCACCAGCGTCAAGCACATATACTTTTTTATCTGCCATATTTCCCTCCTATTTCTTTTCTTCAAGTTCTAAATCAAAGTTTTGTGTTTTAGCGATTGCAACACGTAAATCGTGTTCTTGTTGCTTAAGTTTAAGCATTTGTGGATTATCCGACCAATTCTCTCTATCAATATTTTTAAGGAGCATATTAATAGCTACTGGATCAGGATCTATTTCACGAGTTGTGATTTCGGTATAAGCAATTTTTGCCCCTGTATCTTGGTCTTCTTTAATATATTGTTTCTTTGTTTCAAGGGTGTGTTTTTCAGTAAGAGAAGCAAGGCGACCACGAAGTTCCATAGCAAAATCAGCTCGCCCTTTTTTTAAGATTTCCCTAAATTCCGTATATTTTGTGGCTGCTTCATAAAACGCCGTTTTACTAACACCGAGCATTTGCATGACTTGAGCGTCTGTAGCTCCTGTCTTTTTAGCCGTTTTGATCTGCTCAAGATAGGGCTTAATTCTTTCTTCATAGGCTGGTTTTCTTCCTCGTTTTTTTCCCACTTAAAAATCACTACTCCTTAATATCTTTAATTTTATAACTTAATTCACGATAGATAAAAGAAAAAAACTACAAGCTAAAGCAAGTAGCTCTTTTCTTTAGTTTAAATTCGACCTTCTCGCCACGCATAATACTCACGAAGTTCAGCCTTAAGGCGCTCACGTCTTTTGGTGTAATCTCTAGCTGTCTTCCAGTTCTTCGCTCGGCTTATGATGTAATCACATTTTGCTATTTCCATCACGTAATCTTCTACTTTCCATAAGGCTCTTTTATTACTCATTCTTTCTATTCCTTTTAAAAATTAGCTTAATCCAAGCACTAAAGAGACGATAAGAGCAGCCACTCCAACTACAGCCGTACCGACTCCCCAAATTATACAAATGTCAAAGTCTGTTCTTCTTTCACTTTTACTATCTTCGATAAACTTTTGTGTCTCTTTTTCTAAAAGTTTAACTTGCCTTTTATTTTCCTCTACATTTCTCTTTAGCTCTTCTATTAGCTCTTTTTCTTTATCTCTTTTTGGATAATAATTTCTCATTTTTAATGCTCCTATTTCATCAACTCTCTTTCCATCTTCTTCTAATTTCAATTTACTATATACTAAAGAGTGTTAAATTCATCTTTTATCTTGAAAGGCTTTAAAAACCTTAATTTATCGCACTTTTTAGCATTTTTGAGTTTTAAATCCTTTTAGTGAATTTAACTAGGCTTAATTATAGTTAATTCGAGATTTTAACTGCTTTTTTACCAGTGAGCGTTTCCCACCTTTTTATGATTACATCACAAAATTTAGGATCTAATTCCATAGTAAAACTTTTTCGATTTGTTTTTTCTGAAGCAATAAGAGTTGTACCACTTCCACCAAATAGATCTAATACATTCTCGCCTTTTCTTGATGAGTTTTGAATTAAGTAACCAAACAAATCTAAAGGTTTCATTGTTGGATGCAATTCGCTTTTAGTTGGCTTATCAAATTCAAGAACAGTAGTTTGACTTCTATCGTTATACCAATTGTGAGTTGCTCCTTCTTTCCAACCATATAGACAAGGCTCATGTTTCCACTGATAGTCTTGACGACCAATAATAAGAGAAGATTTAACCCAAATTAGTTGCTGCCTTACAGGAAGACTACATTCGTTTAACGATGATTCAAAGTTGAGGTGTTCCCTCGAAGCATACCAAACATAAAAAGGTGCACCCTCTTTCATTACTTCATACATCCTTGAAAAAGCATTAGTTAAGAAAGTTTTAAATTCATCGTTTTTCATATCATCATTTTGAATAGAACCAGCTGCACCTTCATAAGCCACGTTATAAGGTGGATCAGTTACAACTAAATCTATTTTATTTTCACCAACTAATTTACTCACATCCTCTTTTTTAGTGCTATCGCCACACATAAGAATATGATCACCAAGTTTATAGATATCGCCATGTTTTGTAATTGGTTCTTCAATTTCATCATAAGCTTCATCAATATCAAAGTTATCTTCTTCGATGTGGTTATGTTCTGCTTCAATTTCATCTAACATTTCTTGAGTCAGACCAAGTTCACGCATATCAAGAGTAATATTATCTAGTTCTTCTTTTAATCTCTCTTCATCCCAACCAGTATTCATAGTTAGTTGATTATGAACGATACGATAGGCGCTCTTTTGTTCTTCCGTTAGATTAGCCAAAACAATACATTCAATTTCATCATATCCTAACTCTTTCAGAGCAAGATATCTTCCATGACCTTCAATGATTACATTGTTTTCATCAATTGCGATTGGATCATTATTGCCGAATTCCTGAATTGAATTTTTAATTTGATTTATTTGTTCTTCAGGATGTTCTTTTGCGTTATTTTCATAAGGAATAACGTCACTGATTTTTATCTTTACTATTTCCACTTTCTTTTACTCCTCTTATCTCACTTTCCATTTCTTTAAATGAAATTTTGTTGTTTTTCGAAGATTTTAATAATAACCTTGCAGCTGTAATATCAGGTGGCATATGTTTTTTCGTTCTCATAATTTTCTTTTTAGTTCCTGATTCGGTTTCTTCAATGAGAGTTACAACTTCTTCATACTCATAACCTAAAGCTCTCTTTTTAATGGCCTCAAGATACTTATCAATTTCATTCATAATAATCGCCTTCGAGGAATAAAGATTTTGGTATTATTTTAGGTAAGTTTAACCCCCCCCACAACATTCTATTTTGCATTTATATTTACCCTTTCTTAATATCGCTTTCTTTAACCCAACCAAGCCCATTATCAACTAGATATGGTGCAGGGCGAGTTTTATCAACGATCTTTGTAATTTTGCATTTTTTATTTGAATATAACTTTCCTTTCTTGCTTGCATAACTATCTGTGTAGAGATAACCATTAAGAAGCACGCTCTCGCCAACGCTATAGCCCTTATTTACGCTTTGAATTGGTTTTAGATGTTTCCCTACCCTTTCGACAAAATACGCCCAAGAGAGTGGTTTCCCTTTGCGTAATAACGTAGGACAATCTTTGCCACTCCAATAATTATGTTGGAATAGATATTCTTCATAATTTGTGTAGCTGATATTGTTCCTTTTAAGAATATCAGCCGTTAGTTCAGCAGCGTTATGAACTGCCTTTTTGAAATCTCCATCACTATTAACACAAATCTCTATAGCGATAGTGTTATAGTTTCCTTTACTGTTCCCAGCGTGCCAAGCTACTTCTTTTTCAGGAATTGAACGAGTCGCAAGTTGATCATCAATGCAATAATGCCAACTAGCAGCTTTATTAGCTCCACTCCCTTGAAGATATGTAGCGTGGTTAATCGCTCCAGCTCCTTTTTTAGTATTAGCTGTTTCATGGATGGTAACACCATAGAAACTTAAACGATGCTCTCCACTTCTACATGCTGTTCCTTTCTTTGCAAGTTGCTCTTTAATAACAAGCGCCAAAACTATCATCCTTTCAATAAAATTTACGAAACTATTTTATCAAAAAAGACACGAATTGGCGCATTTTTAAAATATGTATTTTGTTAAAAATCTATGTAGAACTTAATTATTTTAATTTCTTTTCGATTTTCACAACTTGCTCTAAAATCTTGTAGCAGCTTTGAATTGTTTTAATGGTTAGAGTTGAAGCGTTTTGCTTTTTAAGTAGATTTTTATAATCTTCCTCTTCATTTACTGCTCTTTGTTCCCAACCTAAATCATTATTCAGATCCATGATGAGCTTATTTAAATTTGCTTTAATTTCGCTAATTGCTTCAGTTTTAATTTCATTCTTTTTCATGTTATTTAATCCTCTTCAAACTTCATCTTTTTAATCCCTAATATGCAGTAGTCTTTATCAAGTCCATATTCAGGAACGTCTTTTAAAACATAAGTAATTTGA
>CALXBV010000095.1 GCA_944386635.1 uncultured Clostridia bacterium | reverse complement strand
CTTGATATGGAACAGCTGATACGGGATATGATGAGCTGGGCGAATGTATCTGAAGACGAACTTTCTGAAAAGGGAGAAATTCCCACTGAATTTGGAGAAACATTATCATGGAAGTATCTCTGCTTTGCCAGGGAACATCCAATCTCCTGGAATATTCCTACTGAAATTTTATACGCGGAACATGACAATCTGACATCACGGAAAACTGTAGATAAGTTCATTGATACACATAATGCACATCTTACAGTGATGAAGAATGGAGAACATTGGTTCCACACAGATGAGCAGCTTGATTTTCTGGATGAGTGGATGAAAAAGGCGGTAAGATGAATGAGAGAATGTTCTGATGAGTGGATGAAAACTGAAGAGGAAATTTAAAACTGCCGCTGCGGGGGATGACTTCCTGCAGCGGCAGTTTTGGGATGGGATTCCTTGGCTGAAGTGCTTGTGAGCAGTATCAGATAATTGTATAATTATGTCAGAATTTTAGGCGTGGAGTGATATTTTGAGAAAGAGGCAGATGAAATTATAAAAATACATATCGAATATTAATGACACGAGGTATGAAAGGGTGCCGTGTTTATTGCACACATTAAAGACTGTCTGCTTATTTGAAAAGCGTTTGGAGATACAAAAAGCGAGGTGTAAGATGACAAAGGAAACGATTGAACAGGTATTAAAATTCAGAGACGAACGAAACTGGAAACAGTTTCACAATCCAAAGGATCTGGCGATTTCCATCTGCCTGGAGGCGGCGGAGCTGCTGGAAGTTTTCCAGTGGAGCGGGGATGATGTCTGGTGTGAGGAGAAAAAGGACAAAATCAGGGAAGAGCTTGCGGACGTATTGAATTACTGTATTTTGATGGCAGATACCTGTGGGCTGGATATGGATGAGATTATACAAGAAAAAGTTAGGAAGAATGCAGAAAAGTATCCGGTGGAAAAGGCGTATGGGCATAAAGAAAAGTATACCGGGCTGAGAGGATAATATGCGGTTGTTATATTCTGATATTTTGGATATTGATAATTTTTCAGATTAATTGAAATGTGGTGTAAATCTGCTGTAATAAGCTATTTATAATTAAATTTAAAAATTAGAACTCGCTTCTTGCTGTGGAGCGGGTGGTTTTGTCCTGTGGCGTCAGAGCCTGTGGAGCCTTATTTTACAAGGTTTTTGCGGGTTCTGTCTTTTTGTCTGGAAGTGTCAAAAATCGTCATTTTTTGCGAAAATGGTGTAGTGGAATGCAAGATAAAATTTGTCATCGGGGGGAGGAGCAGGTGTAAGATGGTTTTGCTGAATAGATTAAATTGCAACTAAGTTGCAATATAGTTGCAATTAATTGCAATCAATAGTCCACATTTTTAATTTAGAGGTGGAAAAGTGATAGGATACATTTTATTTATATGTACGTTTCCGAAATAAGGAATTTTTTTAGTAGCAGTTTACTATATCGTTATTAAGTTGCTCTGGATACGAACTAAGCTGGAAAAACAGACTATGTGACTAGCTAAGCTGAAAGAAAACAGACCAAGTTACAAACCAAGCCCCCAATAATAGACCAAGTTACAATCAAACTGAGCAGAAATTAAACACATTTAAGGAAGGAGGGCGATGCCGATGTATGTTTCATATGCTGATTTGATTCAGCTTTTAATATGCATTATTGTCCTTGTTGGGTTTGTTTATAAGATTTTCAGGGGTAAAAGAAAATAGTCGACAACTACTGCGAATATGATCGGATGGCGGATGTTTAAAAATATTTGGTTTAATTAAATTGTTCAAGGGTGGGCCGCTTCTATGGCTTTCTCTTTCCTATTCTCTATATACATCTGATAGTAGGATTCAAGATATTTGAAAATAGATTGAAATGCGATAAATGTCATGGTAGCATATAAATGGATATTTTTATCTACAAGCCTATTTTTCTTCATTCTACAAATGATGTTCTTTTATGCCGAAAATGCGTTTGGCTTAAACTGTTTTGGATAATGCCTTGATTCAGATATTGCCCCATGAGATGGGAAGAAAATGGGCTGTTGGTTGATACCGGTTGGTATTTCTCTATAGTGCAGATTTATAGAGAGAACCATAAGAGATATATGAGATTGGTGGGAGAAGCTAAACTATGGGAGGATCGGTTTCAAGAAAAAATGAAAAGAGGAGTTTCTCTGATTGGCTAAAAAATAGCAGTCCGAAGCAGGCGGAGGAAATTATAGCTTCACTGATAGTTTTGAGCAATCAGAAACATTCTAACATTCTTAAGATAACAAATATAAAGGAAGTAGAATCACTGGTTAGTCGGGTGAGTTCGACGCGAGGAAGAAAAAAACGGTATATTACGGCGCTGAATGAATATAAAGATTATTTGCGTTACTTGCAAAATGAAAATAACGGAAAAGAGAATAACGAAGAAGAGTTTGAAAATACAGATAAAAAACAGTTAGAAGAAAATGTTACGTCTTTCTCTGATGAGGATGAGAGCACTGACGATATAGGTGAAAAAAGCAACATACTGTTAAAATATTCTCATGTTGATTATGATGATGTAAAAATATCATACACGTCTACGCGAAACAGAAGAACAACGGTGTCTTTTAATACAGAAGCCGAACGGCAAGATGTAAACGAGCACTATCAAGAGACGAAACTTTCGTTTAATGAATGGCTGAGACGGGTAAAGGGAATGGCCGACGGAACTGTCCGCAGCTATGATTCTGCAATTAACACGGCGGATACGTTTGCCAGAGAGCACAACATCGGACACGGAACGCTTCGTGGAGCAACAGATTACACAATTGTATCTGAAACAGCCGATGCGCTTTTTCAATCGACAGAATTCATAGAGCTTAATCAGCGCCAACACAACAGATTCCATGCTGCTCTGCAAAAGTATCTGGAATATATTCGTGGCGGCAGTGTGACTATTGAAATGCAATCGAAATCTTTCGCCGAAGTAGATTTCACTCCATATCGAGATATCCTTTTAGAGAAGTTCCCGAGAGGCTTCAGGATAGATTCGAAACTGGATATGGGACGCTTACGCATTTTCTGGAAGGAAATATACGGATCAGAACTTCTTGAAGATGATGAAACCGTACGTAAACGGATTGCTCATATTACGGTCAGATGTCAGGATTTTGTTTATTTACCGGAGATGATGGCATCTGAAGAGACAAAGGAAGAGATTTTTGCATATCTTGACGAATGCTTTAAGAATGGAAAGACAGCCGTTTATTTCGATGCCATCTACAAAGAGTTTCTGTTGGAGTTTGCAAGTAAGCGTATAAATAACCCGGATATGCTTAAAAGATACATCGCTTTTGTGAACGGCGGCAGATACTATATTCATAAAAATTATCTGACAGCAGAGGCTGATGCAGAGGTTAATCCTACGGATGAAGTCCGGAATTATATGATGTCGGTTGGCGTTCCAATCACAATGGATGATTTAAAAGAGGCACTATCTCATATTGATGAGAATATGGTGTTCTGGATAGTAGCAGGACGTGATAGTGCTGAATTTGTAAGAAATAAGAAGGGCGAATATTTCCATGCGGATATTATCCACTTTACACAACAAGAAATTGACACAATTATTGAGATGATTCAGCAGTCGATAGATGATAAGGGCTATATGGGCGGGAAGGAACTTACAGATGCTATAGAAGTTAAGATTCCTGCCATTATGGAAAGATATCCATTTCTTTCATGGCTTGGCTTGCGTGACGTTATTGCCTACAAACTGCAAGATGTATTTTCGTTTAGGGGAAAGATTATCAGTGCCTACGGACTGGACTTGTCAATGTCTGACGTATTTTCCTACTTTGCAGAGAATCATGAGCATTTCACATTGGAGCAGTTGAATTCTCTTAAGAGGGATCTGGACACGCCGATTTATTTTGATGATGTATACGCAAATTCTCTGAGGATCAATAAGGATGATTTTGTGTCTCGCGATTATGCATCATTTGATATAGAGGCCACTGATGATGCTATCAGCCGGTTTTGTACCGGCGATTATATCCCATTGCAGATGATCAGCTTCTTCGGCTCTTTCCCGGAGGCTGGTTTTCCATGGAATGGATTCTTGCTGGAACATTATGTGGCTAAGTATAGTAAAAAATTCAAACTGCTGCATATAGGCTTTAATGCGAGTAGACCTGTTGGCGCTATTGTCAAACGAAATTCTCGCTACAATGATTTTGATGAGTTGGTTGTTATGGAATTGACCACCAGTCAAATACCTCTCGACAGAGAAAACGCTTTGCAGTATTTGGTTGATATCGGTCTGCTTGCTCGAAAAAATTACAAAGGCATTGAACAGGCCCTGTCCAGTGCAAAACTGCAAAGGTCAAGGAAAGGATAAAAAGCGACATGTACGCATACACTTATGACAAACAGACAGGAGGACTATTGCTGACCAGTTCACCATTGGCCTTCAGCAAGGAGCCACGACCTGTTTACTATAAAGAATTAGATATACTCGGTTTTGACCGTTATTGGGACTACTCCAAAAATGATATGTATCCTTATATGTGGGCAGAGGCCAATAATTATTATTACAGAGGTCGGAAGATTGCCCAGACAAAGGGCGGTTCTTGCTATACCGCGCCTGAGATTGTTATTCTCGAAAACCCGGAACCGAATGGTGAGCCACTTCGGTTTGTAGACATTCCTGCAATGGTAGAAAAAAACAAAGGGATTCTTGACGGATTGGTGCAGGACACAATAAAGAAAACTTATAACATTTACGAAAAATACAAAAATAAGGTTGATGTGTTTTACGTGGCATTTTCTGGTGGTAAGGATAGCGTTGTTGCGTTAGACATTGTTCAGAGAGCCTTGCCGCATAATTCTTTTGCGGTGCTATTTGGTGATACAGGGATGGAATTTCCTGATACATATACGGTTATTGATCAGATAGAACAGAAATGTGAAGAAGATGGTATTAAATTTCTGAAATCGAAATCGAGGTACAGTCCGGAATACACATGGAGAAAATTTGGCCCACCCTCTCAGACTATGAGATGGTGCTGTAGCGTGCATAAAACAACTCCTCAGATTCTGCTTCTTCGTAAAGTCACAAGAAATTCGCACTTTAGAGGCATGGCATTTACAGGAATTCGAGGTGATGAAAGCATATCCAGAAGCGAATATGATGATGTAAGTTTGGGCGAAAAAGTAAAAGGACAGTATAGTTGTCATCCGATTCTTGAGTGGAATTCTGCCGAATTATTTTCATATATATTTGAGCGAGGGTTAATCATTAATGAAACATATAAAAAGGGAAACAGTAGGGCAGGATGTCTCGTTTGCCCATTAGCTGCTTCAAAAAATATGTTTTTCAAGGAAAAGTCCTATGCGCATAAATCGCCTAATGGAGGACTTTCTACAAAGGTATTTAATGATATCATTATAGAAACAACTGCTAAAGAATTTTCAACACCAAGTGCAGTAAAAGAGTTTATGAATATTGGTGGGTGGAAAGCACGGCGTAGCGGAAAAGAACTTTCATTTGCTAAAACACTGTGTATTGAAAATTTTGAAAAAGGAATTCTTACTATTACTATTTTGGCACAATCAACAGATTGGAGACAGTGGATAAAAACTGTTGGTGATATTACTTATTTAGGCGATGAGAATGTTGAAATAATGTATGAAGGATTCCCTTATATCGTCACTCATAAAAAAACTACTACCGGTGAGGTTTTTACAGTTCCTATTGCTACTAACACAAAGAGAGACATATATTTTATGTCTGCTCTTAAGACTATATTTCGTAAGTCTGCATATTGCATAGGATGCGGGGTATGTCAAGCAAATTGCCCTAATGGATTCATTTCATTCCATGACGGGAATGTCGAAATAGATGATAAATGCGTAAAATGTAGAAAATGTCACGAAATAGACTACGGATGTCTACTGGCAAATTCGATGAGGTTACCGAAAGGAGAAAAAAAGATGGGTAGCGTTGACAGATATGGAAACATGGGGGTCGAGTATGAATGGGTAAAAAAGTATTTTGATAAAAAGAATGAATTCTGGAGTTCTGCTCATGGGCTTGGGACGAACATGGTGAAATATTTGAGGAGCTTCCTTAATGACAGTGGAGTGACGGAAAAAGGGAAATTCACAGCCTTTGGTGCTGTTATAGATAGGATTGGAATAGACAGCGTAGTGGCATGGGCATTACTTGTGTGTAACCTCTCTTATACGTCAGAATATAATTGGTGGATTAAAAATACTGTAGTAGATCAGACATATACAACAGAGGCCATTCTTTCGATGTTAGGCGACGATATGTCTAAAAACTCAAAGTCGCATATAGTATCTGCCTACAAAAATATTTTTATATCAACTCCACAGGTCGGAAAAGACCTTGGCCTCGGTATTTGTGATTACGAGATTCGAAATGGCAGGAGATATTTGAATTCGATTACAAGAGGCAGCTGGCAGAGCCCTGATCCCCGAGTGATCCTCTACTCGCTGTACAAGTTTGCGGAAGAATGCGGCGGGTATTATCAATTCACGCTCGGACGACTTCTGAATCATGAGATTGACAGCGAAGGAGTCAGTCCGACAGAAATCTTTGGGCTCAATCGTGACCAGATGGAAAAGCTTTTGACAGGCCTTTCCGTGAATTATCCCGAGTTTATTAATGCGTCTTTCACCTTAGATCTTGATAATATTACGCTCCGAAGTGAGAAGACATCGCAGGATGTGCTGATGCTGTTTTAAGGAGGAATAGTTATGTTTATGTTAGATAAATACCGCGACTACTTTGATATCGACCCGGAGTATCTCGCACAGATCAATGAAGCAGAAATCGAAAGCCATCCGGATCTCTGGAAAAAGTTCTACCCACACGAGACGTTTGTAAAACTTATGAAGGATACGATCAGCGTCGTCTCCAGGAGGCAGAAGCTCTCTATCTGGGTGGAAGGCGCGTACGGCACAGGTAAGTCGCATGCTGTGCTGACCCTGAAGAAACTGCTCGACGCCTCTGAAGAAGATACCAAGAAATATTTCGAGAGGTATAAGGATGAGCTCAGTACTGATCTCTACAACAAATTCCAACATATCAAAAGTGGCGACCAGAAAATCTTGACTGTTCATCGTTACGGATCATCTAATATCTACGGGGATGATGATCTTGTTTTTGCAATCCAGCAGAGCATAGTTGCTGCTTTGAATAATGCAGGAGTTGAAGATCAAGGTGAAGGAGCCTTGAAAGATTCGACTGTTGCTTGGCTTTCGGATCCAATCAACAAGGATTATTTTAATGCATTGATTAGCCAGAAATACACTGATCTTTTCTCTGGGGATGATGTTGATGCTATCATCAAGAAATTGAATACATATAATGAGCAGGCTATGGAGCAGCCTTCGAAAGGTGAAGCACTTCAAACCATCATGAGTAAGATTATGAAAGTTGCCAAAGAACAGCATTTTTCTGCTTTGACTCTCACGACAACTTCTCTTCTTAAATGGATTGAAGAAGTCATTAAAAGAAACAACTTTAAGGCAATCATTTTCATATGGGATGAGTTTACGGATTACTTTCGTAACAATATGCGTGCCATGACCGGCTTTCAGGAGATTGTCGATTTTAGCGGTGACAAGCCGTTTTACCTTATAATCGTTACTCATAATGTGATGCATATGTTTCCTGAGTCGGATAAAGACTGGAAACGTCTGATGGGACGTTTTGTACAGCCTATCTGCAATATTGAACTTCCTGAAAATATGGCGTTTCGTCTTATGGGTGATGCTATGGAAGAAAATGCTGATCCCGTGGCTCAGCAGGATTGGCATGAAACGCGTGATGAATTGTATGATAGGACATACGATTCCCGAAAGCTGGTTAAAGAAAAAGCAAAGATTACCGATACAGAACTTAAGAAGGTGTTACCTATTCATCCATATGCAGCCCTGCTCTTGAAGCATATTTCCTCTGCTTTTGACTCTAATCAGCGTAGTATGTTTGATTTCATTAAAAATGACAGAGGAGATGAGATCAAAGGATTCCAGTGGTTTATAAACAACTGTGGCCCACACGATGTAAATCCTCTTTTGACGATAGATATGCTATGGGATTTTTTTTACGAGAAGGGTAAAGAATATCTCGCATCGGATATTAGGGCTATACTCGACTGCTATGCGTTCGCTGAAAGCAAGAATCTTGATTCAGATGAACGGCGTGTTCTGAAGACAGTTCTTCTCTTACAGGCTATCTCTCAGCGTACTGGTGATTCAGTAGAGCTGTTTATACCAAATGAGAAGAACCTGAATAATGCTTTTGAAGGTTCCGATCTGGAAAACGATGAACCTGTCCGTATTGCCAACAGCATGGTGCCGGACATTCTTTACAAAAAGCCTATGCCAGGAGGCAAAACACAGTATTCAGCTTTGATTAACTCAGGCAATGTAGTCGAGATTGACAGGCAGAAAGAAGAACAAAAAAAGAAATCTACCTCCTCACTTCTGCAGGAGGCAGATATGTCGTTAGCTATTTCACTAACAGGTCCTCTTCGCCTTCGGTATGAGATGAGGTATGTTTCATACAGTGATTTTAAGTCAACAATTAATAAACTGCGTAGTCAAGAGGATTTATTTGGAAATAAAATTATGGCAGTTGCCGCATTTGCCAGAGATGACGCAGAGAGTATGCAAATTGGGAAAGCTATTAGAGAGGCTATTGCGGATGGAAGCTATCACATTGTCTTCATAGACGCATCTATTACTCCATTTGGCAATGATCTGATGGAGCAGTATGCAGACGCGATGGCTAATTCTGTTGTGAACATAAAGCAGGATCGAGGTCTTGCAGCTCAGTATGAATCTAATGCTAAAGAGGTCTTGAAGAAGTGGCGTGGAAAGATCGCATCTGGTGAGTTTATCATTTATTCCAAAGATAAGCCTGATGGAGAGCGAGCGGCTACACTCGATCAGCTATTCGAGTATCTTTTTGCAATTGATCGTAGGCATTACAGTGAAGGTCTCGAAACACATGGGTCAGTAAACGATACAATGTGGCTGGCGACATCACTTCCTTTAGGCGTCCAGTGTGGTGCGGGAGAGACTACGTCGGGACAGTTCCGAACCAGTAATGAGCAGACAAAGCTGGAAAACTATATTGGTAAAGAAGCATGGAAGATTCCCGAATACTGGAAATCAGCTCCATTTCTTCCAATTTCAAAAATTAAAATTGAGGTCGATAAGATCATACAGGATGCTTTTTTGTCTGGTGACCGGATATCCATTGCGCAGATTTACAATTTCCTTCAGGACAGAAACGGGAAATATGGATTTATGCCTTGCAATCTGACTGCTTTTGTTATGGGGTTCCTTTTAAAGGAATATACGGACGGAACTTATAATTACAGCGACGGTATCAATAACGATGTTCTCAATGTGGCAAAGTTGAAAGAAATGGTTTCGGAGATTATCAAGCATCAAGTTACTCCGATTTCACGATATAAGGACAAGTACATTGTAACAACTACCGTTGAAGAAAAGGCTTTCAATGAGGCGTCTTCAAAGATTTTCGGGCTTCCGATTAATCTTTGCAATTCTGTGGAGCAAACAAGAGAACGTATTCGCCAGAAAATGAAGGATTTATCCTTTCCTGTTTGGGTGCTCAAGTATGTGCTCAATGATGTGGAGCTGAAATCAAACAAGGATTCTGTTTCAAAACTCATCGATTACTATAGCGGTATTGCAAATAATAGTAATTATGGCACGTCTAAAACAGATAGTGATATTGCAATTAGCATAGGTAAGCTTTGCCTTGATAATCCGGGAGTGATTGAAGACCTCGCATTATTAGTCACAAGGGACAAGTGTAATGACGGAATGAAGGCATATCTGAAACAGTATGAAGACGGTATTCTTCTTCAACTTGCAAATGAAGTCGGCGATGGCGGTCAGTTCATTAACCGACTGAAAAAAAAGTTCGACGCAGATGCTGCCAATTGGGTATGGAATACGAGTACTGCAAACCAGAAAATCGATGAGGTCATACTGGAATATAGGATAGTGGTGGAAAGTAATAAGATACTGCCGAAAAATATATCTTTCGATGCCACAATCAGGGAATGGATTGATAAGTGTAGCATGATCCGGATTTCCTATCTATATGCAAAAAACTATTGGGAAGAGCTGTCTGAACTTATGGAAATGCTCTATGATATCAAAAAGTCTGGTGTTTTGCTTGATTCGAAGCGGGAGAAATTTCTCGAACAGATTAGTGCAAGTGGAGTGGCGTTCATTCGCTTTTATAACGACCAGATCAATTTATTCCGCAAGGCCTGCGCCTATATTGTTGGGAGGTTTAGTGAAGAGGAAACACGAGAAATATACAAGTTGCTTCCCGCCAATCTGTTCACAGCTGAAAAGTCTGAATATCAATCTGCAGTGCAAGTAGCTGTCGACAAATATATAAGTGAGCAAAGCGCAACGAAACTAAGAGAAATGTGGCGAGAAAAAACGAGAACAGATACTCCAAGGCAATGGTCAAAAAAATACCGTATGCCTATCCTGTGTATGGTTTCGGACAAGGATATAACAGCTGCTAAAGCGGCATTCGGAACTTTAAACAGGAAACAGCCTGATGCTGCTTCAATCAATAAAGCAATAGAATTCCTTGAAAGAGCAGATTTCTTTGATAGACTTTCCAGTCAAGAAGAACGAGATAAAGCGTTTCAAGAGAACGTCATCAAATCTTATAGTGTCATGCTTGATGATCTGGAGGAGGTGCGAAATTATCTGATAAGGAATGTAGGGACTGAGCCGTACGATTGGTATGGTCTATTAGAGGTTGATAAGAAACTAAAGGCAATGGCTGAATTCAAGTATAACGAGACAGGCTGCGAAAGAGCGCTAGAAAAAATAGAGGATATGGACGTAGCTGAAGTGAAGCAATATTTGAAACGCCTGATTAAGGACAATATGATCGTAGGCATGGAGATTATAAAGGGAAAGTGAGGAGGCGCGTAGTATGAGTCTTAAAAAAGAAGATGCAATAAGGCGGATTGGAAGATATCTGAATCGTAACGATTCACATCCGCGCCTCGTAAATGCTAATAATCCGAAAGATTTGGATTCGATTTTGCAGGTTTTTTCAGTCGGGAATAATATCTTTAAAGCGGTTTCAGATTTTTCGATTGAGGATGAAAATCTGTTAGAGGATGCTCTTTACAATTTCCTTAGAGAAGTAAAGGGAGTCGTTTTTTTGACAGGATTCACCAGTTACTACAGACTTCTTGGAGAGCAGAAACTGCAGGATTTTATCAATCGATTGGCTGGAATATCTCTTTCCGGGCTACACCTGGTATTGCTCTGCTATCAGTGTGAAAAATATCTTGCCAAAATAGATCAGCGTTATTCGCAGTTTGTCTACATGATAGAGGGACGGGAAGCAGGGGTGCCACAGCTTATTTTTGTTATGCAAGATATGCCTGTTCCTGCGGAAGAAACCATTGTTGAGGGTGTTCAAAATATTGCGGCATATATAGAACAAAGCACAACAGGAAAGTTATTCGTGCATACTGGAAAGAAAAAGCTATCATATCCCCTTTCACTGTATACCATAAAGGAATTCAATAATTCTTATGGAGTTCTTTGTAGTATTGACTCATCAACCATGCAATTAAAAGAGTCATATGGCACAGCCCAGGACTGGGCATTTGCTCTTACTGAAATTACACGGTATGGATCGTGGGCGAAGTATATTACAAATATATTTACAACTACCACAAACTTGGAGATTGCTATTGGATGTTGGACTTCCTTTGATGATAGGAAGAAGTGGCTTTATTTTGTAGCTCTGAAGCTTTATGGAGCAAAGAATAGCTGGTGCTTGAATGATGCCGTTAATCACGCAGAAAGCAGCACTCTTCTTGTGAGAAATGTTTTCAGAAGCCTTCTTCATATCCCGCATATGGATAAAGACTTCTGGAATCATTATGATGAAAGAAAGAATATTATTCACACATTAGGTAATCCGGATTCTGAAGTTGCTGATTACTGTGCAATGGTTAAAAGCAAAGGTAAGGATGCATTGTATTATCTTACAGATGCGTCAAAGCGAGAGAAAGATTTGATTTTTGAAAATCTCGCTTTGTATTCCGAAGAGATTGGTCGAAGTAGGGTGATTGAGGCTCTTAGTCACGTTTATCCTGCGTTATTTTCATATTTACAACCATAT
>CALXBV010000094.1 GCA_944386635.1 uncultured Clostridia bacterium | reverse complement strand
GGTTTTATAACTAAATCAAACATATTAATCAACTATATCCTTGAAGAATATTCCCATATCTCTAGCTATTAATCTTTGGTCGTATGCCATTTCACCCTCTATTCTTTCAGCACCTATACCTTTTAATGGAGTTGGTATTCTTACCATTCTGTTAGCATATGCACCAGCGCCTTCAAGTCCAGTCCAAGCGAATATATATCCAGCAGATGGTGTTTGAAGTGATGGTCTATCAGTAACATAGCATAATAAAGCATTGTTCTTAGAAACGAACTTCATTTCTCCACCAACACCTTTTTCAGTTTTGTAAACAGCATTTGATACATGCACATTAGGTATTTCTAACATAGATGCTATTAAATCTTTAGTTACTTGTCCTTTTTGTGTGTATTTTATTCTATCTAATATTTCCTCGTGGTCACATAATGAGTCATATGCACCTCTTGATAATACTAATGTGTTTGGTTCATATCCAGTATTTTCTAACATAGTTCTCTTATATTTTCTTATATCAGCAATTATGTTAGATAGTGGTTTATTCCACTTTATACATTGAGTTGCATTTGGAGCAGAGTCAACACCAGTTATGTCACTTCCCCAAACACCTTCTTTTAAGAATTTATCAACGAAATCTCTTTCTCTTTTTAATAATAATTTTTGAGTTACAAATATTGTAGCATCTTTGTCAGCTTGTAATGGATTGTCCATATTTAATCTATCTCTATCAGTTAAATCCTTATGATAAGCATATACTCTACAGAAGTATGGCTCTGACTTTTCTACATTGTAGTCACCACCGATTGATTCTTCTCCATTTCCTCTTTCAGCAGCTTCATCTAAAAAGAAAGTTTCCTTATCATATATGAAATATAAATCTGATTGTCTAGTTACTGGTATTACTGGGAATACCTTATCTGCTATAAATGCATTTTCTTCTTGTATATAAGCGACAGATACATTAGTTAAGGCTCTGTCTATATGTGTTTTAGCTCTATCTGGCATGATTATTTTCCCCCTTGATATTTAAAAATTTATTTTTGGTTATTTTTAATTTATAAATTAAGATAAAATTATCTTAAACTATCTAAGTATGCTTGATATAATTCTGGAAATTCATCTATAACTATGTTAGTTGCCTTAGCTTTAGATACTCCTCTAGTTTTTGCTATTTCATCAGCTTTTGCATCAACTTTTGACCAAGCATCTACATCATTTCCAGCGAATGATTGTCCTTTTTCTTTTAATAATTCACTATCAGCTATTATGTTGTTTGCTACTTGAAGTGCTTTTAATACTTCTGCATATAATTCAACATCTAATGACTTAGCTTTTCTAAGCATAGATACCATTTGAGTTTCTTCTGTACCTACACCTGATAATGATTTAGCTATTTCAGTAACCTCTGCTATCTCTTTTTCTTCCTTCATTTTAAGGACAGCTTGTTTATGTACCTCTGCTTCTGATTTAGCTTTTTGTATCATTTCCCTAACAGCAGGATCAACATTTTTTAATATTTCTTCTTCTGTTAGTTCTTTCTTAGCTTTTGTAACTCCATCTTCTGAATCAGCTTCAATTGCTAAATCATCATCTTCTGCTTCTGCTTCTTCTTCTTCTTCTGTTTCAGATGCTTTAGTTTCAAGGTCTTTTTTCTCTTGTTTAACCTTTTCTAATTCTTCCTCTTTTTCAGAAAATGCTTTTTTAGCTTCTTCTAATTCTTGTTCTTTTTCAGAACATTCTTCTTTAGCTTTTTCTAATTCCTCATTTTGTGCGTCAAACTTAGCTTTTATTATAGCTTGTTGTTCTTCACTTAATGATTCCATCATTTCTTCAAAAGTCATTTCACTACCTCCTTTTTTCTGTTTGAATAATGTGATATGTGCGGCACTACATGCACCTTCGTCAACTAAACTAACTTTTGTTATTTTTAAATTAGTCAACTTCTTTGCCATCTTGGAAACCTCCTTGTGAGTAATCTATTAGTGGTTCATCATCTACTTCAAGTTGTTGAGCTGAACCTTCTATTGAAAACATTTTATAAGTCCCATTTTTTACTTTCATATAGGCTTCTCTGTTTTCAATATAAAATGCAACCCACCAACCTTCTGGGACTACTCCTTCTGGTATTCCCATAGCTTTCATTTTTTCTTTAGTGAATACTACACTTTCCACTAATTTACCATTTGTACTGTTAGCTTTATGCATTTCATTACTTTCACCAAAGTTAAGTACAAAATCATAGACAGCTTTTTCCAAATCCTCGACATCAATTAAATCTCCATGCCAATCTAAAGGTCTATTACCTTTTGCATCCTTTGATACACTCGCCCACCCAAATACCAGTTGTTCGTCATCATAGAATTTATTAATATTACAATTCATATTAACCTCCATAATAAACGGAATTATAATCGGCTGTTCCAGTTTTACCTTGTGCATTTTGTGTTGATTCACTAGATTGTGAGCTTGTAGGTATATTCGCTATTTCTCTTAAATAATCCATAACAGCAGGATCATTCAATGCACTTATTCCAGTAGCACGAACATAATCTCCAATCTCTTTTAGACTAGGTGCTTCAACATCACTAGGAACTATTTTAGGTATATTAGTCATACCTGGGAAATTATTATATCTAAATAGTGTTTTAACAGCATTTTCATTTATAACATTAGCCATATCCTTAACCAACGATTGAACTGAATTTGCTAATAATGATTTCTTTATATCTGCAAGTGCAAATGAACCATTTCTATCAGTACCAAGCATTACTAAGTCAGCTAACATTGTGATTGCTATACGATTATCGTATCTTGATATGATTGCATTTGTATCAAATTGCCTTGAACCACCTGTGCTAAGTAATTTAAACTCCCATCCAAAAGGTACAACAAGTCCTTCTGAACTATCACGTCTAACGTTTTTAACAAGGTTTGTTGCATAGTTTCTCATTTTAACTGCTTCTGGATTTGTTTCATCCCACAAGTCAATCCCCTCTGGTGGCTGTAATAAAGGTAAACCAGCTAAATCACGTTCAACTCCTATACCTTCTATTTCCTCAATTCTTTTCTTAAAGTACCAAGGTCTATAAGCATTTCTAAGTAGCGATTTACCTTCTGGGTTATTATTTCTAACGCCACAACGGAAAAGTAATCCTTTACTCATAGGTATTCTCGCTATTTTATAATTAGGAGGTGCTTGTTGTAACATTGCTGTTATTTCACCTTCATCATTAATTTCCCAACCATACAAAGTGTGTTGAGAACGTGGTGCAAATTTTTTCCATACAATATGACCGTCTTTTTTCTCATAAACAATCTCATGAAATGACCAACCGTACATAAAAAATGATAGTATATCATTTACAGTATCAACCCACGATACACTCATATTATTCATACAATTTTCTAAGAAATTAGCCGCTTCAATATCTCCATCTGTGTCACCACCTGGAACTACATTCCATTGTACGTTTCTTACTAGATTTTGCATCATGTATAAGATTCCACCAACTGTTGGATCATTGTCAGCCATTTCTTTATAAATTTTGGAAGCATTTGGCCATCTAAGTTGAGTTAAAAATTCTTCGTATATGTAGTTACCCCAACGATTTAATCCACTCGAACCTATCTCTTTATAATTCAAACTTGACCACCTCCTTACATTCTATCTACATTATAGTTAAGTACATATTCCCAAATGACATTAATTTACTTTTCACTTAGTTTTAAATGAAAAAAGAGTTAATTATAACTATTTTTGAACTTAGTTATAACTAACTCTTATCTAATTTTATTCATTAGTTTTTGTAGTCTTATTTCTTCTACCCTTCGCTTTATTCTTTTCATTATATACAGTTACATATGTTTTATTTATTTTAACATTAACTAACATTTGACTTAATACATCTTCAAGCATCTTACTCATAGTCATATTACTACCTATACATACAGTTTTTAACTTATCTACTACATCCTTACTTAATGTAACTCCAATTTGTTCTTTCTTTCCTATACTTTCACGTTTTAATAAGCTATAAATATCTATATCATTATTATTAGATTCAACTTTCATAGTTGTTTTTTCACTTAAAGTAGGTAATTCTGATTTTAATATGTCATCTATATTCGGCATTATAATATCTCCTTAGTTTTTAATTCTTTTATAAGATTATTAAATTCTTCTTTACTGAAATGTGTTTCCTCATTTAATTTTAAATAATCGCCAACACTTAATTTATATAACATAGCTTTTTCTACACAAGTGCTTTTTCTAATAAATGTATCTAACATAATATTTCTCAAGTTATCAAAATGTGTTAGGTAATCATCAAAAATTTGTGATATTTGAGTTTGCTTTTTCTCATAACCAACTAATATTGTGGCCTTTATATCATCATCAAATTTATCTAAATACTTCTTATCTCTATTCCATAATTTAGTAAATAATTCAGCACCTCTAAGGGAACTTATATTCTTATCCATTATCGGTACAATTATACTATCAGCTAAATATAATACATTTTTAGTAACCAGGTTATAGGCTGGACTTAAATCGCATATAATATGTGTGTATTGTTCTAATGTATCTATATTATTTATGTACCAACGTACTAATACTTTTTCTCTAGCCGCTTGTAAACTTATCTTTTCATCAAGTATTGCTAAACTTATATCGGCAGGAATTAAGTCTATATTCGGATAATTCGGATTAGGTGATTTCACTATCACTTCACTCGCACTTGCACCGTCTACAATATCTACAGTAGTTTTACTATTATGATTAACTTTATATACATATTGTGTTAAATTTTCTTGTAAATCTAAATCCCATAGTAATATTTTATTTTTCTTATCTTTTGCTAATTCATAGGCAGTCAACATTGACATAGAAGTCTTATAA
>CALXBV010000093.1 GCA_944386635.1 uncultured Clostridia bacterium | reverse complement strand
TTATTTCTCCTCTTTTGTCTATTTTTAGTAAAATTATTGCTTTTTATACATATAAATTTTTAATCTCTTTTTTTATTTTATATTTCGTATTCTATCATCTGAAAAATTAAAAGTCAACAAACTGTATCATTGATTATTTTTACATCTAAATTACATTAATTAGAATTGCCCATACACTCTTGCAAGAAAAAGCACATAAGAGCAGTTTAACCAAAGGATGGCAACTGCTCTTATTTTTTATGAAGCTTTCATATCATCTAATTTATTTTTTATCCTTACTTTTCTTAATTTTATTTCCTCTTCTAATTCCTTATTTTGCATTTCATATAGTTCTATTAATTTTTTATGTTCTTCGTCAGTCATATCTTCTTCTTTAATTTTTCCTGCCTTATATTCTTTTTGTAAATTTATAATTTTTATTTCTTCCGCATTTGGTTTTACTTGTAAACTTTCTTTAAAATCATTTTGATTTATATAATTTAGCTTTTTTTCTTTCTGTTCCTGTATAGACTCTTTTCTACCAAATACTTTTTTTAAAAAATCTCTAACCTTAGTAATAAAACTTTTTTTATAATTTATCATTCCCACACTCATTATTTTATTCTCCTATTTTTTAAACTATCATTTCTATCTTGCTTGTCTACTTTCATTTCTAATTTATGTACCTCCTCTAATACTTTTGTTAATCTACCTTGTTCACTTTCTAAGCATTCCAACTGTGTTTGTGTAGTTTCTTCCACTAATTGATCTGGTTTTTTAGTAATATCAAGCTCTCCTCTTTTAAATTGTGATATTGTAGATTTAACTATAGCATCACATATCATTTCATTATTAGTTTTTAAATATTCTATACAGTCATCTACATCTTGTTCTGTAGGTTTAACCATTTCACCGTTAATTAGCAAAGAAGTAGTCTTTAAATATTCTGCTTTGTTAAATGGTCTTTTATACATTTTATATGTTTCTCTACATTTAATCAAATTTCTTATTACATCTGCTCCTAAATGCTCTTTTTTTGCAAATATTATCAAATCATCTATACTTGTCTTAGCTTTCATAATATATTCTTGAATGGTCATTTTACCTGAAGCTAATTTTATTGCATTTTCTCTTAATATCATCCAATTTCTAGTTTGTCTTTTTCTAGTTTCTGCTCTTTCACGTCTATCTTTTCCAGTTCTGTCAATTCCTTCTCTATTAAATCCATCTTTACCATAGCCTTCTCTGTCAAATCCTTCATTATTAAACTTTGTCCCCGTATCTCTATGAATTCCTTCTCTATTAAATCCATCTCTATTAAATCCATCTCTGCCAAAACCATATTTGTTAAATCCTTCTTTATTAAAACCATCTTTATCATAGCCTTTTCTATTGTATCCTTCTCTATTAAATCCATTTTTATCATAACCTTCGCTATCATAGCCATCTCTATCATAGCCATTTACATCATATCCAATACTATTAAAACCATCTCTATCATAGCCATAAGCATTGTATTTTGTATTAGTTTGCTTATCGATTCCTTCTCTATTGAAACCTATAATATTGAACCCTTCTTTATCATAGCCATCTTTATCATACCCTCTATAATCATACCCTTCTTGATCATATTTAGTATTTGTATATTTATTTATTCCATAAGAATTAAAGCCATTTCTGTCAAAACCATCTTTATCATATCCATCTTTATTAAAACCATCTCTATCATAGCCATCTCTATTAAACCCTTTTCGATTAAATCCATCTTTGTCATAACCGTTTCTCTTAAATCCCTTTTTATCATATATAGTTCCCGTATCTCTATGAATACCTTCCCTATTATAGCCATATGCATCATATCCAAATACATCATATCCATCTCTATCATAGCCATTTACATCATATCCATAAGGATCATACAATGAATTTGTATCTTTATAATAACCTCTTCTATTGAATCCATGCATATCATATCCGTTAGCATCATACTTAGTTCCTGTGTCTCTATTAATTCCGTTTATATTGAAACCATATGCATCGTATTCTTCATCCAAAGTACTTTCTTCTTTATTATTCATATTACACATCCTCCACATAAATTCATTTTATTTATTAAATATTGATATATTAAATCTTATCTTCCATAATTTGATATATTTTTCTTTTATATAATCTATTATATCTTATTATCTATGCTTTTTCAATAATAAATAAAACATTAATGTTTAACAATTACTAACTTATATTTTTTCAAAAAACTCGAATTCTTAGTTTTTAGAAAACTTTTAATGATTTTAAAATGTAAATATTTTCTACCTATTTTATAATAAGAATAATAACAATTTTATGTTTAATCTTGCTATTAGTACAAAGTAAAAAGAGGTAACACCATTGTAGTTTACCTCTTTAATTTTGTTATATATAATTTTTTATTAACTAATTTGCCCATTCATCTTCTGGATATGGAGTAGAAAAATAATTTGTAAATGGGTAGTTCATATTTGGTACATTTCTCATCATATTTCCTTGAGGCATTTGATTATATCCATTCATCATCATTGTATTAT
>CALXBV010000092.1 GCA_944386635.1 uncultured Clostridia bacterium | reverse complement strand
AAAATATGATGAAAATCAAATACAAGTACTAGAAGGCTTAGAAGCAGTTAGAAAAAGACCTGGAATGTATATTGGTAGTATATCTTCAAGAGGATTACACCATTTAGTATACGAGATAGTAGATAATGCAGTTGATGAAGCTTTAGCTGGTTATTGTACAGAGATAAATGTAGAAATATTGCCGGATAATATAATTAGTGTACAAGATAATGGTAGAGGTATTCCTGTTGGAAAACATCCAAAGATGGGAATATCAACACTTGAAGTTGTATTTACAATTTTACATGCCGGAGGTAAGTTTGGCGGTGGCGGATATAAAGTATCTGGTGGACTTCATGGAGTAGGTGCGTCTGTTGTTAATGCTTTGTCTGAGAGTCTATATGTTGAGGCTTGTGATGGAGATGGAGTGTATGCAGCATCATTTGCAAGAGGAAAAACTATAGAAAAAACACATAAAATAGCCGAAGGTAAAAAGTCTGGTACTAAAGTAGTATTTAAACCTGATGCTCAAATTTTTGAAACTACTGTATTTGAAACAGATGTTTTAGTTCAAAGACTTAGAGAAATGGCATTTTTAAATAAAGGACTAAAAATAACTTTATGGGATAAAAGAGAAGAAGGTAGTGAGCAAATGGTATTCCATTATGAGGGTGGAATAAAATCATTTGTAGAGTTTTTAAATAAAGGAAAAGATTTAATAAATCCAGATGTTGTATATTTTGAGGCCGAGGATAATGATGTACAGGTTGAAATTGCTTTTCAATATACAACAAGTTATACAGAAAATATTTTATCTTTTGTAAATAATATACCAACAGGTGAAGGCGGAACACATGTAGATGGATTTAAAAGAGGACTTACAAAAGCATTTAATGATTATGCTAGAAAATTTAATATTTTAAAAGAAAAAGAATCTAATTTACAAGGAGAAGATATAAGAGAAGGAATATCTGCTATTGTAAGTGTTAGAGTATTGGAGCCACAATTTGAAGGACAGACAAAAACTAAACTTGGAAATAGTGAAGTTACTGCTGTAGTAAGTAATGTTGTAGTAAATAAAGTTGGACAGTTTTTAGAAGAAAATCCAAATTTAGCAAAAGCTATATTAGATAAAACAATAAGTGCTGCAAGAGCAAGAGAAGCTGCAAGAAAAGCTAGAGAATTAGTTAGAAGAAAATCTGCTCTTGAATCAACAACATTACCGGGTAAACTTGCAGATTGCTCTGAAAAAGATGCATCAAAGTGTGAGATATATATAGTTGAGGGAGATTCTGCAGGAGGTAGCGCAAAACAGGGAAGGGATAGAAGATTCCAGGCTATATTACCACTATGGGGAAAAATGCTAAATGTTGAAAAAGCTAGAGCAGATAAGATATATAACAATGAGAAATTATCTCCAGTAATAATTGCACTAGGAGCAGGAATTGGAAAAGATTTTAATATAGATAAACTAAGATATCATAAAATTATATTAATGGCTGATGCCGATGTTGATGGTGCTCATATTAGAACTTTGCTATTAACATTTTTCTTTAGACATATGAGACCTTTAGTTGAACATGGATATATATATATTGCTCAACCACCTTTGTTTAAATTATCTAAAAAAGGTATGGATGATGTGTACTGTTATAACGAAGCAGATCTAGATAAAAAACTAAAAGAACTTGAAGAAAAAGGGATAAAAAGAGAATCTTTAAGTATGCAACGTTATAAAGGTTTAGGTGAGATGGATTCTGAACAGCTATGGGAGACAACAATGAACCCTGAAACAAGAATTTTAGTAAGAGTAGAATTAGAAGATGCTATAAAAGCTGATCAAATATTCTCAGTATTAATGGGTGAAAATGTTGAGCCAAGAAGAGAATTCATTGAAGAAAATGCTAAGTATGTAACAAATTTGGATATATAACATAAGTATTGTTATAAAAATATTAATTATTCACTTGACAAATATCATAAATTTATGTATAATATAACTCGTAAAGTAGAGGAAATCTTCTCACCTTACGAGTTTTGTCTTGTTAAGGTATTAATTAAAATATATATTTTTATTTTTTATAGTTATATTTTGATTTGAGAAGATTGCCTACAAAGCAATCTTTTTTATATATTTTTTGTGGAGGTGTTTCTTATAAAACAAGATTTTTTAATTAATGAAAATATCGAATTTTCTAAAGTACAAGTTGTTGACTCAGATGGTCAAAAAATCGGTATTATGCCAACAAATAAGGCTATAGAATTAGCTAAAGATGAAGGATTAGATTTAGTACTTGTATCACCTAATCCAAGTAACCCAGTTTGTAAAATATTAGATTATAGTAAATATAAGTTTGAAATGGCTAAAAAAGCTAAAGAATCTAAGAAAAAACAAAAGGTTATTGAAATAAAAGAAGTCAGAATATCACCAAATATAGATAGACATGACTTGGAAGTAAAAGCTAAAAATGCTAATAAATTCATTGATGCTGGTAATAAAGTAAAAGTAACAATGAGATTTAGAGGTAGAGAGTTAAACTTTGTAGATCAAGGAAAGAATATCATGTCAGATTTTAAAGATATGATAGATAATGCTCAAATTGAAAAAGAAGCAAAAATGGAAGGTAAAAATCTAGTTATGTTTTTAATACCAAAACAAAAATAATTAGTGTTTGAGAGAGGAGAGAGTATTATGCCAAAAATGAAAACACATAGTTCATCAAAAAAGAGATTATCAGTAACAGGAACTGGTAAAATTAAGAAAAATGTTGCAAACCGTGCACACAAATTAACAGGTAAATCTTCAAAGAGAAAAATGGCTTTAAAACAATCATCTTATGCAGATAGTGCAAATATGAAAGCTATTAAGAAGTTATTACCATATCAATAATAAGCATATAATTTGAAAGGAGAGAATATAAATGGCAAGAGTAAAAGGAGCTGTTACAACAAGAGCAAGACATAAAAAAGTTC
>CALXBV010000091.1 GCA_944386635.1 uncultured Clostridia bacterium | reverse complement strand
TGATTATTTAAAACATATATTTGAAAAATTTCTCTTAAAATCTTAAGAGAAATTTTTGTTTTATAGTAAATTCAAAAACCTACAGCTAGGCTGATAGAAATTTACTCAACCTATGGTTTGTTTATTTTTACTTTTTTTTTATATATAAAATATTATTAAAAGGAGGAATTTTGAAAATAAAATTATAAGATTTTATATTAGATTTTATATTATAATGGAAAGGATTTGTATATGGAAAAAAGTATAGTTTTAAAAAATGGAACTAAGGAGTTTAGCCTTAAAGATGAAAAAATTATTGCAATGGATAATGTAAATTTAAAAATTGACATTGGTAAGCTTTATGTAATTATGGGACATTCAGGATCTGGAAAAAGTACACTAATACAGATATTAGGATTATTAGATAATTTAACTAGTGGGCAACTTTATATTGATGGACAAGATGTGTCTAATATTTCTGAAAATGATAAAGCTGATATTAGACAAAAGAAGATTGGTTTTGTATTTCAGTCATTTTATTTAAATCCAAAACTTACAGCAATTGAAAATGTAATGTTACCTATGTATATAAATAAGGATATTGAAAGTAAGAATAGACGAAAAAAAGCATTGAAGCTTTTAACAAACTTTGGACTTGAAAATAGGATTAACCATTATCCTAAAGAACTATCTGGAGGAGAACAACAAAGGATTGCAATAGCAAGAGCACTTGCAAATGATCCTGATTTTATTTTAGCAGATGAGCCTACAGGAAACTTAGATGTAAAGAATGAGGAAATTGTTTATAATACTTTAAGAGAACTTGCAAATGATGGAAAAGCAGTTATAGTAGTAAGTCATAATGAGAGTATAAAAAAATATGCAGATAAAGTTTTATATATGGAATCAGGAAAGTTGAGTGAGTAAATATGCAAATAAAAGATTATATATTTTTAGCAAGTAAAAATCTTAGTAGAAGAAAAAAAGGAGTTATTTCTAATACTATATTAATATCTATTTCTGTTATTATTTGTATTTTGGTTATTAGTTTTAATATTTGTTTAAGTAATTATATGAATAGAACTCTAGTAAATAATATAGCATATAGATCAATTGTTGTATTAGGTGTGCCAGAGGGAGAGCAAGAAGAAGTTTTAAATAAACTTGAGCAAATAGATCATATTATAAAAGTAGTTAAAGATGATGATTATAAAAGTATTGTTCATTCTGATTATTTTGATTACATTAATGAAGATTTAGGTATTACATTTGTTGGCTCTGATTTTAGAACTCAGCCTAGTGTTATAGAGGGAAGAAATATAGAAGATGGAGAGAAAAATGTATGTATAGTTCCAAATAAATTTTATTATAAACCTTCTTTATATATAGATTATGATAAAGAGGCATATATAAATGGGGAAGAACTTTTAGGCAAAAAAATTAGTGTTAATTACTCTGCATATGATGAAAGTAATGGAGATAGAGTAGTAAATAAGACATTTACAGAAGAATTTAAAGTTATTGGAGTATATGATGAGGAAGAATATGTATTATCAGATGAGTGGTTTGTTTCTTTTGAGGATGTAAATAGAATTAATAATAATATTGAAGAAAATACTATTTTAAATCCAAATGTTATATATAGTAGTAATAAACAGATAAACGCTATAGTGGATAATACACTAAATGTAGAAAGTACACTTGAAAAAGTACGAGAGCTTGGTTATAGATCTCTTGTTCGTAGTACAGTAAATACGTATATAGTAGATATTATAAATATAGTTACTACAGTTGTGCTATTAATACTAATGTTAATTATTTTATTTAATATAACCACTTCAAGTATAAAATCAATTAGCAAAAGGAAGTATGAGATTGGAATGCTTAAAGCTATTGGATATAGGAATAGTACAATTAATTTTATATTATTTTGGGAAAATTTGATTATAGGTGTTAGAGCATATTTAATAGGTCTAGTTATTTCTATTGCTACTATGTTTTTATTGAGAGTGTTTTTATTTGAAAAATACTTTGAATTGGATAGACTTAATATACAATTAAATATATTAGTATGTATTGTTGCACTATTATTTTCAATTATAGTACCTGCACTAGCTAGTTTATTGGGAGGAAGAGGTATATTTAAGAAAACACCAGTATCATTAAATAAAGAAGGATAGGTGGTAAAACGATGAATTTATTTGAGCCTGCTTTTAAAAGTTTTTTTAAAAGTAAAAAGTTAATATTATATGTTATCTCTATATCATTAACTTTTGGATTAATTATATCTGTAATTTATAGTATGACATTACTAAATGATGTTTTAGAAGATAAGATAAAAAATAATATTATAAATAGAGTCCTATTTGTAAGTAGTGAGTCTTTTTCAGACAATGAAATTAAAAAAATAAACGGCTTGGATAATATTGATACTGCATATAGAGATATTGTACTTGGGACGGCTGTTAATGTTGAAAAAAAATATAATTTCTCTATAAAATATTGCATGCCTGAAGAAATATTAAATGTTGTAAAAGGGAATGTGTTTAATAATGAAGATAGCTATCAAGTAATAATACCAAGCTTAGCATATGATAGAACTGGTAAAAGTATAGATTTATCCTATTATTTAGGAAAAGAAATAGGGATAAGTTTAGATAATGTTGAGGTTAGTGCAAAAGTTGTAGGTATACAAGATCAAAATACAGGTTATTTATACATTAATGAAGAATTAAAAAATTACTTAGTAAGTATTAATAAAAGTTTAGAATCACAAAGCTATATTACTGTTATTGTTGATAATTATAAGAATGTAGATTCTGTAATAGATGAATTAAAAAATAAATTTGGATATAGTGCAAATTTAAGTGATAGTAGAGGACAATCAGATATAAAATTATATAATTTAGCATGTTTATTAATAGTGGCAATATTAGTTTTAGCAGTAGTATTTAATTATGTATCAATAAGTATCATAATTTCTAGTATTATTAATGATGAAACTATGGATATTGCAATACTAAAAGCAATTGGATATAAAATAAAAGATATATATTTAATTATGAAATATAGAATATTTGCTATAATTGGAATATCAATTATTGTCTCTACTATTATAGCAATATTAATTAATCAAGTTATAAAGCTTATAATAAATTATAAGCTTGAAATAGTTCTTCAATCAGATTACTGCTTGTTCTTCTTTATACTTTTATTATTTATAATATTTATATATGTTTTATCAATTGTATTTGTAAAATTAAATAATAAAAGAATAAAAAAAGTAAATACAATTGATTTGTTAAAGGAAAATTAATTTATGCATCTCTATGTAGAGATGTATTTTTTTGACAAAAATTTTTATTTTATAAAACATTAATATGTCAATATGATTACATTTATATTTCATTCTAAAACACGACCTTTATTTTAAATTTTCGCGGTTGATTTTTTAATATTTTAGAGATATACTACTAACAGGAATATAACTGAAAATATGAGTGTTTAATATTTTACGGAGGTTGATAACAAATGATAGGAATGAGTCAAATCAAGAAAAAAACTATACAAGGAATAGCTATAGGAGCCAGTGTTGGTATAGTTGTAGCTGTTGGCGTAAGTGTATGGTCTTTTTTCACAATTAGATCATATCAGAATGGAACAAATAAAAATTACATAGAAAACTATACTACACCAGTTGTTGTTTTAAAGCAAAATATTGTACAAGGAGAAGTAATAACAGCTGATATGATAGAAACAGTAAATGTTAATAATTCTACTGTTCCGACAGGAGTTGTAAGCGCAGCTAATGTTGTTGGACTTACAGCAAAATATAGTATTGCAGCTAAAGTTCCTATTACAAGTGATATGGTAAGCCAGGATGTAATTGCTGCTGATGTAAGAGATGTTGAAATTAATACTGTTCTTATGCCTAGTGATTTAGTTGAAGGAGACATTGTGGATATTAGAATTATGTATCCAAATGGTACAGATTATATTGTACTTGCTCAAAAGACTATAGATAAAATATATGATACAACGTTTTGGTGTAAATTATCTGAAGATGAAATACAATTGTTAAATAGTGCTGTAGTTGATTCATTTTTAAATAGTGGTTCGAAATTATATGCATTAAAATATACAGATAGTGATGCTCAAGTAAAAACATCAGATTCTATTGAAAGCGAGACAAAAGGATATATAGAACAATTAATAACAGATGATTGGGAGACAATATCTAAAATGGATGTTACAGAGGCTGCAAGTCAAATATATGACTTTATATACGAATATAAAAACTTTGCAAATGCTGCAACAAAGACAACACAAAATTATCAACCAAATACTTATGTAATGAATGCTATGAAGTCTAATCAGTACTTAATAACTAATGCTAGCGAAGAGTTAGCAAGACTAAATGCTGAGGCTAGATCTTCTATAGAAAGTGGAATTAGAAATTATCAATCACAAAATAGTGATAACTATGAGAATGTAGTTACAGGTGCTCAACAATCAATTATTACACAACAAACAGAAAGAGAAAACCTTTTAAAAGGAGAGCAATAGTTATTGGAGGTAATATATAAATGCAGGTAATTGGAATGTATGGTTATGTAGATAAGTATAACTTTGTTATAGCAGTAGCAAGAACTCTTAATATTATGGACAGATCTGTTCTAGTTATTGATGATACATCAGATAACAAATATAAATATATAATCCCATCTATTGAGAATAAGGATAAATATATAACACAGTATGGAGAAGTAGATTTTGCTGTTGGCTTTGATAATTATCAAGAATTAGCTAATTATTTAAAAGAAAATAATATAGATATAAATTTATATAGTTATGTTTTAATAGACGTTGAGGATGCAGATAGCTATGAAAGATTTAGTGACTTGGAAGTAAATAAGTCTTATTTGTATATTGATACGAATTTAGTATCTGTTAATAAAAATGAAGAATTAATTAAAAGAATGCGAGAAAAAAATCCAGAAAAAGAGCTTGTGTTTTCTAAAATTTTATATCGTGCATACATGTCAAGAGCTGCTACGGATTATTTAGAAGAGAAAATACAAAATTATGCTATTAAATGGACAGATGAAGTTTATGATATAAGCGTTGATGAACAAGATACAATGGTAAATATTGATTCGCAGTATAGTGGTCTTATTGATGTAAGAAAACATACAAAAGCATATCTATATTATATGTGTGAGTTTGTATCTAAACTTTTAGGCGATGAATCACCTAAAGAAATTTTAAAACAAATTAAAAGGAGGAAAAATTAATGGCTAAGATTGTTTTTTGGAGTCCAGAAGAAGGAGTTAGTGGATGTACACATGTTGCAGTTGCAGTTAGTTCATTAATGGGAATAACTCATAAAACATCTTGCTTGTTAATTGATGCTAATTCAAATGCTAAAAAAATTGCATCATCGTATACATTGTATGATGACTTAGTAAATACTAATAGTTTTAATGATACAAATCTTGGAATGAATGCTATTATGCGTCTTATAAAAAGTAATAAACTATCACCAGATGTAATACAAAATTATTCAAAACCAGTATTAAAAGGAAGATTAGATATATTATATAGTGCTATAGCAAATACTGTTGTAGAGACAAGAGAAAATTTAACAAGTATGCCTTTAATTGCTAAGAATGCTGCTGAAATTTATGATATAGTATTTATTGACTTGCCTAAAACTACAACAGATGATAGTGCTCTTAGAGTACTATCACAGGCAGATATAGTAATTTGTGTTGTGCCACAGGAGATAGAAAAATTAACTAATATATTAAAAAAGATAAATGATGTAGCTGAATTAAAAGATAAGAAAAAAATTTTTGTGCTAGGAGATTATGAATCTGGTTCAAAGTATAATATTTTTAATGTTAAATTAAAGTACAAGTTGCCAGAACCATTATATGTTTTGCCACATAATTATTTATTTGCAGATGCTTGTAATGATGGAAACGTTTTAGATTTTTTATATAGAAACATAAATGCACCTGCTAAAGACTATAATGGGGAATTTATATTAAGAACAACAGAAATAGTTGAGGAGATTGCTAAAACAATAAAAATTAAAGAGTAAGAGGGGTGATATGATGTCAATTGCATTTATATTTAATATTTTGTTAATACTACTTTTACTGGCTTTTATTGCAGGATTTTTTTACTATAGAGTTAAAAAATCTGGAACAGACCAAATGGTAGAAGATAGTTTAACAAGAGAAAAGACAACATATAGTCTTACTACCATGCAAAACTATATAAAGAAACAATTTGATGAAATTACTAGAATGAACTTATATGATTTGGCTTTATCTGAAGAAGAGTTTGAAAGAAGAAAAAATGTTAAATATGAACTAAAAAAAGCTTTAAAAGGTGCTGGATATGCAGATGCAAATGATAAAAAATATGTTAAATCATTAATGTTTGATCTTCTAAAAAATGATTATAAAGTAAATAATTTTAATATAAATTATGCTATACCATTTAATAACTTTAATGAACTAACTTCACAAGATAAATTTGAAATATTAATGCATATATATAAAAAGACATATAAAGCTGAAGCTTTAACTAAGATAATAACAAAATATGCGTTAGATTATCCAAAATATGAGTTTGATGCTACAGTTCCTTCATATGTAATAACAGCAAAAGAAATTGATGATATATTTACAAATGAAGTATCAACAGAAACTCTATCATTTGAAGATAAATTAGAAATTGTAGTTCAAAGAATTTATCAAGAGTATAAGGGATATAGTGTTGTTGATGATATAAGAGATATGAATATAGATGGAGTATCAGGTGGTGTATCTGGTATACCCCCATCATTTTTGGATCAACTTACTGATATGGATGATTATTTAAATCAAATGAATAATAATAAGATACCTATGTCTTATGATTCAGT
>CALXBV010000090.1 GCA_944386635.1 uncultured Clostridia bacterium | reverse complement strand
AAAATATAGGGTAACAGAAACAAAAGCACCAGAAGGATATGAATTACTAAGAAATAGTAAAGATGTAGAGATAACAGGAGAAAATAGAGATATAAAACTTATAGCAGAAAATGAATTGAAATTAGAATTACCAGAAACAGGAAGAACAAATTACGCAATTATAATTTCTGCTATTGGAGTTGTAGCAATATTATTATCAGTTGTATTAAGTAAAAAATATAGAGAGAAAAAGACATAGAATCAAATGAAAAGATAGTAAGTTAAAACATTAACTTACTATCTTTTATAATACTAAGTATTTAAGTTTTATATGTGTAATATAAAGTTGAAAATTGACATAATGTATAGTATAATTATTTTTGTTAAGGAGGAAAATATGAAAAAATTAGAAGAATATATAATTAGTATAAATGATTTTCCAAAAAAAGGAATAATTTATAGGGATATAACATCCGTTTTAGAAAGTAAAGAAGGATTACAACTTGCAATAAATAGTATGCAAGATTTAATAAAAGATTTAGACTTTGATGTTGTAGTGGCACCTGAATCTAGAGGATTTATTTTTGGAATGCCAATAGCATATAATTTAAAAAAATCTTTTGTTCCTGTAAGAAAACCAGGTAAGTTACCAAGAGAGACTATAAGTCAAGAATACGACTTAGAATATGGAAGTTCTATACTTCAGATTCATAAAAAAAAAAAAAAAAAAGGACAAAAAATAGTTGTAGTTGATGATTTGATAGCAACTGGTGGAACAACGCAAGCGATTATAAAATTAGTTGAAAAATTAGGTGGTAAAGTTGTAGGTGTATGTTCTTTAATAGAACTTGTAGATTTGAAAGCAAGAAAACTATTGATGGATTATAACATAGTATCGTGTGTAAAATATAAAGGAGAATAAAATGAAGAAAATAGGAATTATTGCTGCAATGAATGAAGAAATGCAACAAATAAAAAATATTATGAAAAATATAGTTGAAAAAAATATTTATAATTTGAAATTCTTTGAGGGAAAAATAGAAAATAAAGAATGTGTTCTTGTAGAATGTGGAATTGGTAAAGTAAATGCTGCAAGAACTACTCAGATTATGATTGATAATTATGAAATAGAATATATAGTAAATATTGGAACTGCTGGAGCAATAGATGAAGATTTAAATGTTACTGATGTAGTAATTGGTGATAAAATAGCTCAGCATGACTTTGATATAACTGCTTTTGGACATGAAAAGGGATATATTACTGGAATTGGAAAATATGTATATTCAAATAAGAATTTAGTAAACAAATGTAAAGATATAATGCAAAAATTAGATAAAGATAATAGTTATAAAGTTAAAGTTGGATCAATAGCTTCAGGAGATATATTTTGTACTAGTAGAGAGCTTGCCAATAATATATCTAATGAATTTAATTCGTCTTGTGTTGAAATGGAAGGCGCTGCAATAGGTCAGGTATGTTATTTAGATAATATTCCTTTTATTATTATAAGAAGTATTTCAGACAGTCCAAATGGAAATAATAACATTGATTTTGATACTTATTTAGAAATTGCATCTAAAAGGGGTGCTAGATTTTTACAAGAGCTATTAAAGTAAAAAACTATTTAAAATTCCCTTTATCATTTTTCTTTATTATTTTTTATATTATGTGATATAATATTGCGCATAGGAGATGAGATAATGGATAACTTTAACCTTTATAATCAGGTAAGTTCACCATATTTTGGTATAATAATAGCCATAGCTATAGTTTTACCTATAATACTTTTAAATACCTTTTTAAAGCCTAAATATAAAAATAATAAAAAAATCAAAAAAAATAAAGTATATATTATTTCTAATATTATTAGAATTATATCTTTTATTATGTGTATTATAGTACTTTGTATATTTAAAAACGACTATGATATAAAAAATACAAATATATGGTTTGGTATAATGTTGTTTTTCTACATTTTGTATTATGAGCTTTTTATAAGATATATTGTAAGAGGAAGAAAGGAAAAAGAATTATATAAGCCATTTATGTATGTTAAAGTTCCAATTGTAATATGTATAAGTGGTGGATTAATCTTTACAGGTATTTGGTCAAAAAATATATATTTAATAATTTCATCTATATTATTTAGCATCAGTAATATATATGTATCATATAAAATATATTATAGTAAATTTGTAGAATATAGAGATTTATATGATGAAAATAGGAAGCCAGTAAATAAAAAAATAGTTCGAGATGAAAAAGTACCTAAGGGACTAAAGTATGTTACAGTAGTAGTTTTTATATATAATAAATATACTAATGAATGGCTTATGCAAAAAAGGAGCAAGGATAAGGGCTCAAAATGGGCAACTACTTCTGGACATCCTGTTAGCGGTCAAAGTAGCATTCAAGGAATGATTACCGAAATTAAAGAAGAATTAGGTGTTGATGTTAAGGATAGCGAATTAAAGTTTATTACTACTGTAGATAGAAAAGAGAAATTTGCAGATATATATTATTTAGACAAAGACTTAAATATAAAGGAATTGAATTTACAAAAAGAAGAAGTAGATGATGTAAAATGGATGACAAATAAAGAAATAGAAGACTTATATAAAGCTGGGAAGTTCAAAAAAACACATTATAATTATTATAAAGAGCTATTAAAATGCATTAAAGAAAAGTCAGTATAAAAAGTTTGACACGAATTTAAAGCTATAGTATAATATTAATGTAAGCAAATATATTCGGATGATAAAAACCCTAGAGACTACTTTAATGTAGAGCCGAAGAAGCAAGATTTTTAGGTAAGTCTACTAGAAATTGAAACTATCAGGCAAAAGGAAGGTTATTTGACGATACTTTGGAGAGAACGTGTAATAAAAACGTCGCCTACGAGGATATAACCAACTGGCAAAAGGACAGAGGACGTAAGATGATAATAATTGATCATTTTACGTCCTTTTTTGGAATTTATATTTGGTAGACAAATTTAAAGTAGGAGATGTTATAGTGAAAGAAAAAATGGAAAAAGAGTCAAATATAATAAAGCTCTCGGTATTTCTTAGTGCTTTATTTTTATTTGCAGAAATTTTAATGGCTATTTTTAGTAAATCTAAAGCATTACTTATGGACTGTATGTTTGGAAGTGCAGATTTGATAATTATATTAATTATTTCTTTTTTATTACCACTTATATATAAGCCCGTAACAGAAAAAAGGCCATACGGATATTCTCAAGTTGAATCTGTATTAATTATATTAAAAGGAGTATCTGTATTTATAATAACATTATTCTTAATTATAGATAATATAGAAGTTTTATTAAGTGGTGGAAGTGAATTAGATTTATCTTGGATAGTTATATGTCAATTATTATTAGAAGCCTTTTGTATACTGGCATATGTATATTTAAAAATGAAATGTAAAAAGTTTACCACACCAGTAATTGAGGCAGATCTAATTGCATGGAAAATAGATGTATTTACTATGCTTGGTATGTTTTTATCATTTTTAGTTCAATTTTTAATTAAATTTACACCTTTATATTTTATATCTTCATATATAGATTCAGTAGTCGCAATAATTATATCAGTAATAATGATTAGAGAGCCAATAAAAATGGTAATAGAATCTTTTAAGAATTTAATATTATTTGCTCCAGAAAAGGAAACAGTAGAAGAAATTAAATGTATAGTGGATAAAAGAGTAAAGAAATATTCTTTTAAAGTTACTTTTTATGATGTAGTAAAAACTGGTAGAAAAATGTGGGTAGAGCTTTATATTAAGAGTAGTAGTCAACAAATAAATATAAAAGAATTAAAAGCAGCTAAATCTGAAATAGAAGGTAAATTAAAAGAAGAATTCGGTGAGATTTATGTTGAATTTACACCAGAATTATAAAAATAGCTAAATAAGAGTTATAAATATAGATTTTTATATTTCTTTATGATATTATATAGGCATAGGAGGATTATAATGGATACAATTAATAATAAAGAATTAATAGATGCTATAGAAAAAATGCAACAAGAAAAAAATGCAGAGTCTCAAAATAAAGTTATAGCTGAAGTTTTAAAGGCTAAATTTATGTGCCCTGTAATATTAGAAAATGCACCTAAAGGTGGTGGAAAAATAAATATTAATAAAGACACAAAAATCCAATTTTCTATTATAAAAACTACAAATGATAAAAACTTTTTGATTGCATTTACTAGTGAGGAAGAAGTACATAAATGGCAAAAAAATAAAACGCAGCAGTCAATAATATATACTTTTGAAGATTATTCGATGATTGCTGAAAAAAATGATAATTTAGAGGGATTTATAATAGATCCAAAAGGATGCAATTTAGTATTTACAAAAAATATGATAAGACAAATAAAAAATAGTATTACAAGAGAAAGCGTGGTAAAAAAAGATACACAAGTAGAGTTAAGTATTCCAAAAGATTTAACTGATGATCTTGAAAGTAAATTAAAAGATGTATTCTCTAATATAAAAGAGATAAAAAAAGCTTACTTTTTAAATATGCTAAAAGAAGATGAAAAAAGTTATTTATTAATAATTGATGCAAATGGAAATGAAAAACAGTATTTTAATACTATTGCTAGTGCTGCAATTCCGTTTTTAAATGGAATACCATTAAATTTATTACCTATAAATACAGAGTTTGGCACAAAAGCAATACAACAATTTAAACCATTTTATGAAGTGAATGAATAGTTAAAAGTGCTTGGTATCCAAGCACTTTTAATACTTTAATGTAATGTTATTTCCATCTCTTGAAATTAGCCCTTCTTGTTGTAATGATTTTAATTCTCTCATCATAGCACTTCTATCAATGCTAAGATAATCAGCGAGGTCAGTATATGAAAATGGAATTGTAAAACTTTTTTTAGCATTGTTTGTTTCTAGAAAGGAAAAGTAAGATTCAAGTTTTTCTCTAATAGTTCTTTTAGTAAGCAGTTCTACTCTTAAATTTTGTTTCCTTATTTTATATAAAAATAATTTTAATAAGTTATTATTTAGTGATTCATGAAATTTACAATTTTGTGTACACTTTACTGATATATCATCATATGTAAAATATAAAATTTCACAATTTTCTTTTGCAATAGTAAATAACTCATTATTTATTCTTATTGGAAAGAAAATTTCACCAAATATATCATTTTGCTTAAATGTCTCCAGTATAGTTTTATTTCCATTTTTATCATATCGTATAAGATCAGCAATACCTTTTTTTAAGATACAAATCTGATTTTTATCATTTATATAATTTGTTATTATTTCATTCTTTTTAATTTTTTTTACTTGAATTTTTAAACAATTATTTTGTAATTGTTGTGTAAACTCAGATACATTAAAATCGTCATACAAAGGTATCACCTCAATTTTTCTACATTATACTATAAAATTTTCAAAAAATAAATACTACATTTTTGTAATGTAAATGATATAAATTTTAAATTCCTTGCAAATAGTTAGTTATACGAATCGACAAAAATCTTTTTTATTTTTTTGTTGCAATTGCAACAGAATTTTAGAAAAATGATTGTATAATATAGATGTGTTTAAAATCAAGAGGGGGAATTGTAATGAAAGTAATAAAAAGAGATGGAAGAGTCGTAGATTATGATAGGGAAAAAATAGCTACTACGATACAAAATGCAAATAAAGAGGTAGAGTTAGAAGAAAGAGCTAATAGAGATAATATAAAATCAATAATGAAATATATAGAAGATATGGATAGAAATAGAATATTAGTTGAGGACATACAAGACATAGTTGAGCAAAAATTAATAGAACTTCAAAAATATGAATTGGCTAAAAGGTATGTTGATTATAGATATGAAAAAACAATAGTAATGAATTCAGATATTACTGATGAGTCAGTTTTTGATGTCGAAAGTAAAAAATTTACAGAATCTAGTAATAAAATTATGTTTGCAGAAAAAATATAATAAATATTTATAAGGAGAAATAAAAATTCTCCTTATTTTTTTGTTGAATAATGAAGATTAATAATATATAATTAGCTTGGAGGTAAATAAAATGAATATATATCCTAAAATTAATTTGAATTTTGAAGGCTTAGATAAATTGATTAATTATGTTGAAAAATATAAAGGAATAGAATTACAATTTTTTGATGAAAAAGGGATTATGGAGCAAATTGATATAAAAACTCCAGTAGAAAAATTAATAAAAAAAGTACCATATATTAAGGAGATAACAATACATCCACCTTTATGTAATTATGATATTGAGCATATAATATTTAAAGATATAAATATAATAAAAGAACAATTAGATACAGTAGTAGAATTATCTAGAAAATATAATATAAAAATAAATTTATTATATCATACAGAGATTGATATTATAAAACATAAAGAACTTACTATAGAAAAAATAAAAGAATTATTAAAAATAATAGAAGGAGAAAATGTAATATTATTATTAGAAAATTTATTTATGTTTGATGAAAAAGAATGTACTGTATTTAAACTTGCTGAATATATTAATCATCCTAATTTAAAAGTTTGTTTTGATATATGTCATATGTATTGTAAGGCTAATATATATAAAACAGACATAGAAAGTTTTGCAAATAAATATTTAAATTCTCAACTATGTAAAAAATATATTTATCAAGTTCACTTTTCATATACAGCAAATAATGATGGATATATAGAAAGAAAAACGCATGGAAGAGTTCATGATAATATAGAAAAGCTAAAATATGATTTAGATTTATTAAAAAAATATAATATGGACAAATGTAATTATATAACAGAAGTAAGTGAAGATAACTATGATTTAAGAGTTGACCAATTAAAAGAACTAAAAATGTTAGAAGAATTAAATAAATAGTGGAGGAATAGAATCATGGAGAGAGACTTTAAAATATATGAAGACATATTTGAAAAATATGTAAATAAATTTTTAGAAAAAGCAAAAGGTGATGAAGCTAGGACATTAAACTTTATGAATAAGAAGATACATTCATATAATGTAAGAGATAACATATTACAAATAGCAAAAGAAGAAAAATTAGATGTAGATATGTTTATTGTTGAATTTATTGGGCTATTTCATGATATTGGTAGATTTTACCAATATGATAGATATGAGACTTTTAATGATGCCGAATCAGATAATCATGGAAAATTAAGTATAAAAGTTTTAGAAGATGAAGGGATAATACAAATGATAGATTATGATTTAAGAAAATATATAATAGATCCGATTCTTATGCATAATATGAAGGATTTACCTAAGTTAGATGATAAAAAAATGTATTTATATTCAGCACTTTTAAGAGATGCAGATAAGCTTGATGGATTTAGGTCTATTAGTGTATATGAAAGAGCAAATAAGAATTTAGCATATTTTAAAAATAAGTCTGATGATCCAATAATTTCAGATGAAGTATATAATAACATAATGAATCATAAATCTGTGTATAAATATAATTTAAAAACAATACTAGAAAGTCAAGTTGTATCACTTGGATATATAACTTCAGATATTAATTTTAATACAACTTTAAGATTAATAAAGGAAAATAATTATACTACTAAAATGTTTGAAAAAATGCAAGATACGCCAAGATCAAGGCAAATATATAATTTTGTTAATGATTATATAGAAAGGAGACTTGCAAGTGAAGAAAAATAATAAAATTTTTATAACAATTATTTTCGTATTTATATTGTTAATAGTTGTTATATCGGCTATATTTATATACAAGAATCTAACATATCACGAAGTTGTTTTGACAATAGATGATGTTATTGATATTGATAATAAAATAAAGGCAAATGAAAATGTAAATATTAGCTATTTTAAAGATTTTAAAGTTGATAATAAAGTGGAGGAAAATGGAATTACTATTTATACATATGATATGGGTGGAAAATACGAATTTGATATAGGTGTTACAGATAATAGTAAGATTGTTGAAATGATACTTATAAACAAAGTTACATACGATTATGTGAATATATTAGAAGATTCACTTGATGAGTTTTTACAATTTAACTAAAAAGAAGGCTTTTTAAGCCTTCTTTTCATTGTTTAGTATCTTTTCTATTTCTTTAAATCTTTTAACTTTTGCTGTTGTTGTTTTTATCATTTCTTCATCTGTTAAAAATAATTTCTTTATATATTTGTACGTAGGAAGAGTTTTATTTATTTGTTTTATATCATTCCAAATTTTATCATGTAGTTCGTCATATGATATATTATTCATATGATCTTTTACATAATCTTTATTATAAACGATTTCTACTGATACTACTAAGTCGTCATCTTTTGGGTATCCAAATACCATTGATTCTGATACATATGGAAGATTATTTATTAATATTTCTAGTTCTTCAGGGAATATTTTTTTACCATTTTTAAGAACTATAACATTTTTCTTTCTACCACTTATTACTAAAAAGTTATCTTCATCAAAATATCCTAAATCTCCAGTATAGAACCAGCCGTCTTTTAATACTTCATCCGTAGCTTCTTTGTTTTCATAATATCCAAGCATTACATTTGGGCCTTTAGCTTTAATTTCCCCAATTCCTTTTTCATCAGGGCTATCTATTTCTATGTCTATGCTATATAGAGGCTTTCCAACAGTTCCTGCTTTTAAATTTTTTATGTTTTCTGCTGCGAGAACAGGAGAAGTCTCTGTGAGACCATATCCTTGTAGTGTAGTAATACCAAAGTTCTTAAAACCTTCTGCTACATCCTTGTCTAGTGCAGCAGCACCACTTATTACAAATCTTATATGTCCACCAAGTTGATCTAAGATTTGTTTGAATACTTTTCTTCTTATGTCTATGTGAAACTTTAATAAGAAATTACATATTTTTGTGCCAGTTTTTATTAGATTCTCTTTGTTTTGTTTTTTTACTTCAACCATTATTTTTTTATACATTGCCTCGAGTATTAAAGGTACACATACAAAAACTGATACCTTGTATTCCTCTAAATTTTTTTGAACATATTTAAGTCCGTCACAAAATGTAGTACATACACCGTTATGTAAGAAAAATAATAGTGCAGTAGATCCAAATGTATGGTGAAAAGGTAGGAAAGCCAAAGATACATCACTATCTAAGAGTTCAATCATACAGTCTAAAGAATATATGTTAGATAATATATTATCTTGAGATAACATAACTGCTTTAGATATTGAAGTTGTACCAGATGTAAATAGTATAATACTCATTTCTTTAGTATTTACTTTATAATTAAATATATCTTTTTTACCATTTTCTATTTCTTTTTTACCGTTTGATATTACTGCATCCATAGTTAAATATCCACTGTTATTTTCTCTCATACAAATGTATTTTGTAAGATTTGTTGTATTATTTTCTTTTATTTTGTCCATTGTTTCTATGTAATTAGAATCAAATACAATACAGTCAGCTTTACTTCTAATTAAAAGTGATTCTATTTCATCAGGCTTTAGTCCTTTATCTAATGGAACTACAATTCCAACAGATGATAAGACACTCACATATGCAACAGCCCAATTGTAACTATTTTTTCCTATTATAGCTATTCTTTTATACTGTAGTCCTAAAGTTATTAATCCTTGTGCAAAATTATCTACATCATTTTTAAAATCTGAATATGAGATATATTTGTATTTTGGATTTTTTTCTATTTTTTCTTTAATAATAAATGCATTTTTGTCTTTAAATTTATTTACAGAGTCTTCTATTAATTCTCTAAAAGAATTAAGTTTTTTTGCATTTTTATATAATATTACATCATTTTTCAAAATATACACCTCTTTCAATCTAGTTTTCAAAACTATTATAGCTGAAACAAAAAATAATGTCAATGAATACAACAAATATTGTTGTATAATACATTTAATTATGATATTATATCATAAATGAAAAAAGAGGTGGTTATTCTGGATAAGAATAGAGATTATACAATAGAGACAGAATTTAAGAAAAATTGTAAAGTTCTAGTTCAAAATAAGTTGCCAAAGTGGGAAGAATTACCAGATATAGGGTTATATATGGATCAGCTTGTAAAGTTATTAAATAAATATTTAAGTATTTATAATGAGGATAATGAAGATATGTTAATAACAAGGGCTATGATAAATAATTATGTAAAAAATGGACTTATACCTAAACCTGAAAAAAAACTGTATAGTAGAGATCATATAGCATATTTACTAGTAATTGGATTGCTTAAACCGATATTATCTATGTCTAATATAAAAGAAATTTTAAAATGTCAAAATGAATATAGAGATGCAAAAGAGATATTAAACCTGGTATATAATATATTGGAATTGAGTTCAGACTTTTTTATAAATAAAGTAGCTTTAAAAGTAGAATCATTACTTAAAGTTGATGGAAATTCTTCTTTAGCATTTACATCTTTAGCAATGACTATGGGGATAATTGCTAATACAAGTAAAGTGGTAGCTGTAACAGCATTAAATACAAAAAATGAATGGGAGGAGAAATAATTATGAATATTGAATATGAAGTTAGAGTATTAGAAATTGATAAAGAAAAGCTTGAAAAGAGACTAAAAGAGTTAAATGCAACATTTAAAGGAGACTTTGAGCAAAAAAGATATGTATATAATATCATACCAAAATGTGATGGCAAATGGCTAAGACTTAGAACGAATGGAAAAAATACAACTCTTGCTTATAAAAGTGTTGAAAAAAATTCTATTGATGGAACAAAGGAGTTGGAGATAAAAGTAGAAGACTTTGAAAAGACAAATAACTTATTAGAACTTGCAGGAATTAAAAATAAAGGGTATCAGGAAAATAAAAGAACCCAGTATGTTTTAGATGGTGTAGAAATAGATATAGATACTTGGCCACTAATCCCTACATATGTTGAAATTGAAGGAAAAAATGAAGAAAGTGTAGTTAATATGATAAAAAAATTAGGAATAGAGGATAAAAAAGTTACAGCATTAGATGTACAAAGTGTCTATGAAAAATTTTATAATATAGATATATCGAAGATAGATATATTAAAGTTTTAATATAAAGTGTTTATTTTTTGTTGATAAAAAGTGTACAATGATATATAATTTAATTATAAGGAAAGGGATAATATATGAAAAATAAAAAAAGTAAATTCCTTTTTAAAACAATTATTTATATTTTTATATTAGTTGCTATATTTTTTAGCACTATATTTTTTACAAAATTTTATTTTTATGATAGTGATTATTCTGTAAAAAATACAGATCTTACCATGGTGTCTATTGATGATATTAAAGTAGGTATGAATATTAATAGTGTAGATTTATCTAAATATGTTCCGATAGATAGTGAGGTAGAAGAATGTAATTATAATTTTGAAGGACTTAGTATTAGAACAAATACAAAAGGAGTTATTGAATACATAATAGCGGACTTTTCAGATATTGATTTATATGTTGGACAAGAAGATACTGGAGAAAGAATGAAAAAAGTAAATGAGGTCTGGAGTATATTAGGTGGCAATTATAAGAATGAAAATTATAAGCCTGATGAGAATAATTACTGGAAAATTTCAAAATATATAGATAATGATGATGATATTTATTTTGGTATTGTATATTCTAGATACAATAATGAAATGTCAAAAGTAATATTATCTAGTCAAAGAATTAGTAGTAACTGATAAAAGTGATATACATGAATTCTAATATTTATTTATTAGAATTCATTTTTTATTGATTTTTATTAAAAATTATGATATATTACCGATGTAAAAAAAGGAGGTTGATAGTCATGAATAATTATTATGACGTGGTAGTAGTAGGTGCAGGACCTAGTGCAATTTTTTTGGCTTATGAGCTTATTGCTAAAAATAGCAATAAAAAAGTGTTATTAATAGAACAAGGAAAAAGAGTTGAAAATAGATACTGTCCTATTGAAAAAACTGGTGAATGTGTGCATTGCAAACCAATGTGCAATATTACATGTGGCTTTTCTGGAGCAGGTGCATTTTCTGATGGAAAACTTTCATTATATAATAAAGAAGATGATGATATTCATGTCGGAGGAATATTGCATGAATATATAGGTGTAGAGAAAACTAAAGAGCTTATAAATTATACAGATAAAATTTATTTAAAATTTGGAGCGGACAAAAAGTTAGAAGGAACTGGATATAAAAACGAAGTAAAGAAAATTTATGAAAAAGCTAAAAAAGAAAATATTACACTTATAAATATTCCTATAAGACATTTAGGAACAGAAAAGAGTCATGAGATATATCATAGAATTCAAGAATATTTACTTAAAAACGGAATAGATATAATGTTTGATACAGTAGTAAGAGATTTAATTGTAGAAAATAACATTGTAAAAGGAGTAAAAATAGAGTCATCTGCTCAATATATTGAAAATAAAGATAATTGCAAAGAAATATATGCTACTTGTGTAGTATTAGCTGTTGGAAGAAAAGGTGCTAATTGGTTAGTTGATATGTGCGACAAATATAATATACAAACTGAGGCTGGAACAGTTGATATAGGAATAAGATATGAACTACCAGATGATGTTATGAAGGATATCAACAAGTATATGTATGAAGGAAAATTTATAGGACGTGTAGGAAAATATAAGGACAAAGTAAGAACTTTTTGCCAAAATCCTAGTGGATTTGTATCAACAGAGGTGTATGATGATAACATAACTTTAGTTAATGGTCATTCATATAAAGAAAAGAAAAGCACTAACACAAATCTTGCAATTTTAGTATCTCATAATTTTAATTACCCATTTAATAAGCCAATAGATTATGGTAGAAACATTGCTAAAAATCTAAATGAGCTTGGTGCTGGAAAAATAGTAGTTCAAAGACTTGGAGATATATATAGAGGGAAAAGGACATGGAAAGATGAATTAGATAAAAATACTGTTGTTCCAACACTTAAGAACGTAGAGGCAGGTGACTTGACATTTGCTATTGGATATAGAACTATGACTAATATACTTGAATTTATACAGTCTATGGATAAGATAGTTGAAGGGTTTGGTGCACCAGATAATCTTTTGTATGGACCAGAAATTAAGTTTTATAGTAACAAAGTAAAAATCAATAATGAATTTCAAACTAGTGTTGATAATTTATATTCTATAGGTGATGGTGGAGGAATAACAAGGGGACTTATGATGGCATCTTGTTCTGGTGTACAAATGGCGAGAATTTTAGAAGAAAAAAGTTAGATAAAAATTAAGGTAAGATGAATAATCTTACCTTTTGTGTTATAATAAAAGAGGTGATAAAAATGAAAAAGATAATAATGGCTACAAACAATAAAGGAAAAATATTAGAGCTAAAAAAACTAATAAAAGGTTATGAAATATTATCACAACAAGAAGCTGGAATACAGGACTTAAATGTAGATGAAAATGGAGATACATTTGAAGAAAATGCTATAATTAAAGCTAAATCTATAAAAAAATATATAAAAGATAATTCATATATTATAGCTGAGGACTCTGGAATTTGCATTGAATCACTTGGTGGATATCCGGGAACTAAGACTAAAAGGGCAGCACAAGAAGAATTAAAAAGAAATATTAGTGATGAAGAGAGAAATAGTTTTATATTGCAAAAAATGGAAAAGAATAATAATAGAAATGTTGTATGGCAAACAGTTATTGCGTTAATAGAAGATGATGGAAAGCTGACTACTTTTTGTGGAAAAGTAAATGGAGAAATACCACAAAAAGCTTTAGGAAATAATGGATTTGGATTTGATCCAATATTTTATATACCAAGTGAAAATAAGACTTTGGCTCAGATGAGCTTTGAAGAAAAGGAAAAATATAGTGCAAGAAAAATTGCTGTAGATAAATTAAATGATTATTTAAAAAATAAATAAAAATATTTTTATTTTTATTTATTTATGATATACTAAAAATATATAAATATGGAGGGAATGTATGGAAAGTAAAAAGGGAATTTCTAAGATAGCTATAATTTTAATAGTATTTGCTGTTTTAATTGTTATAGCAGTAGGTACTTTTTTAACAATATGGCTTATTCAAAAAAATAATAATCAACCTGTAGAGGTCCAATTATATGAAGATTATACAGAAGGTGAAGCTTTTGTTGATGAAGATTCTACTGGAGAAGAGATGACACCACTTGCAAACGGACTAAAAGAATATAGAAATGATGAACTAGGAGTAAGATTTGGCTATTTAACAAATATGTCTATACCAGTAGACGAAGAGAGTGAAGATGGAACATATATCTCAACTATAAAGGACTCATCAAAATCTAATACTATAGTTTTAAGAGTAGGTAAAATAGATTTATCACAGCCAGATGCTGATCAAATTCAAAAACAAAAAGATGCTTTAACTCAAGAGCTAATAGAAGCAGAAACTAAAGTAATAGAAGTTGAAGAAAATGGTAAAATAGTACAACAAACCATAGTTCCAGAAAAAGTTTCAGATATTGCAGAATCTTATTCTTTATTTGGGGGACAGCTTGCAGTTAAATTTTCATATACAGAAAACGGAATGACTGCTGTTAGAATTTTGACAATTAAAAATGATATGTTTTATTCTTTAACATACAAAGCAAATCCTGATGAATACAGTTATACAGATGAAGAGAAAGTATTTGAAAGCTTTGAATTTATAGGCAGAATAGATGATATAGAAAAGGATGATTTAAATACAGTGGTAATTAATGACAAAGAATATACATTACCAATAAAAGTAGCTAATATTGAAGGATTAACAATAGATTCCAAATATGCGACTCAAAAAATAAATCCAAACTATTTTACAATTGTATCTTTATATGAGATGCAAGTTTCAAAATATAGTGCGTATATATATAATGCTAAAGCTAGTGTAAGTGAAATAGGAGATGGATATGTTACTGCACTTTCTACCGATATAAATAGAGGTGGAAACATAAGAATATATAAAGGAATAGAAATAGGAACATTATATTCAAGAGTTGAAGAATTGTTAGGAAGTCCTTCTAAGCAATATTATTCTGATGATGAGTCAACATTGACTAATATATATCAAATAGAAGATGTTACAATACAACTTAAGTTTAGAAATGATGATTTATCAAAACCTGAAGAAAATTCAAAAGTTGTAGCAATTTTAATAAAAGTTGCTAGATAAATCAGAGAAAGACATACCTTTTTATGAGGTGTGTCTTTTTTATTGACAAATTTAGTACGATTGTGCTAAAATTAGTACAGTTGTATGAAAAGTAGGAGAATAATATGCATTTATATTTTTGTAAAAAACGAAATACACTAGAACAAATAAAAGAAGCCACATTAAATTTACTTGCTAAAAACGGATATGATGCAATTTCTATGAGAATAATAGCTAAAGAGGCAAATGTTGCACTTGGACAGTTGACATATTATTACCAAACTAAAGAAAAACTAATTTTATCTGTAGTAAATGAAGCATTAGAAATATTCTTTAGCGAATTTAAAGAAAGTATAGATAAATCTGATGATAAAATTAATGGTATTAAGCTTTATTTTGATAAACTAATAATAGAAGATAATTCAACGATAAAAATATTAGTTAATTTAGTTTCACAATCTATTTGGAATGAAAAACTGAAAGGTTTAATTTCTAAGTTTTTGATTGATACTATAGATTATATAAAAGATATATATATAGCTAATAATGATATGACACAAGAGCAAGCATATATTGAAGCTCGAATACTTATCGGGACTCTATTTGAATCTACTATGGAAAATATACTTTCTATTAAATATGAAGTACCTTTATATAAATATTTAGGTCATAGAGGAAATGTGTGATATGAAAAGAATTTTATATTATAAAGATGAGTTAAATGATGATTTTGTTAAAAATAATATAGATACAGTAAAAATATCATCAAATTATAAGTATATTCATACCAATATCTTTTGGAACTTCTTTTCATTTGTTTTTTATAGAATTATTGCTACTCCAATTGCGTATATATATGCAAAAATAAAGTATGGTATAAAATTTGAAAATAAAGAGATATTAAAAAATTATAAAAAATCTGGATATTTTGTGTATATAAATCATACTCAAGAAATATTAGATACACTTATTCCTACACTTGGCAACTTTCCTAAAAAAAGCTACATTATAGCTCATCCGGATAATATATCAATTCCAATTTTAGGAAGGATAAATAGAATGATGGGAGCTTTACCTGTTCCATCTGATATTGATACTATGAAGAACTTTTGTAATTCAATAGAAAGTATTATAAAAGATAAAAGAAATGTTATAGCAATTTATCCAGAGGCACATGTATGGCCATATTATACAAAAATACGAGATTATAAAGATACTTCTTTTAAATATCCATGCAAGCTAGATTCACCTTCATTTGTGTTTACAATTACATATTTGAAAAGAAAAAGAAAAATACCTAGAATTGTTGTATATATTGATGGGCCATTTTTTCCTAATAATAAATTAAATTTAAAAAAAAGACAAAAAGAATTAAGAGATAGAATATATAAATGTATGAATAACAGAAGTAAAAATAGTAATATAGAATATATAAAGTATATAAAAGTTAAGGATGATAATGATGATTAACTTAATGTTTTGTGGAAACTATAAAGTATATGATGGTATGATGATAGCTATACTTTCAATAGTAAAGCACACCAAAAAACCATTAAATATTTATATACTTACTATGGATTTAAGTGATATAAATAAAGAGTATTTACCTATAAATAAAAGACAAGCAATTATATTAGAAAGTATAATAAAAGATGTAAATAATGAAAGCAAAATAAATTTAATTGATATTACCGATATATTTAAATCAGAAATGTTGAATGGTAAGAATATAAAAACACACTATACACCATATATATTTATTAGATTGTTTTCTGATAAAGTAAAAGAGTTGCCAGATAAGATATTGTATTTAGATACTGATATTATATGTTATAAAAATATAGAGCAATTATATAATAGAAAGATTGATAATTATGATTTTGCAGCATGTATAGATTATTTAGGACAGTTTTTTATTAGTAAAAAATATATAAATTCAGGAGTTCTTCTTATGAACTTAAAAAAAATGAGGCAAGAAAATTTATTAGAAAAATGTAGAAAAATGTGTAATACTAAAAAGATGCTTTTACCAGATCAGACTGCCTTAAATAGAATATGCAAAGATAAACTATATTTAGAAAGAAAGTTTAATGAGCAAAAAGAAAAAATGCCTGATACTGTGATAAGACATTTTAGTATGACTATTAGATTTCTCCCGTACTTTAGGTTTTTAAATATAAAACCATGGCATATAGATAAAATACATAATATATATAAAATACATGATTTTGACGATATAATTGATAAATATTTAAAGATAAAGAAAGGAGAGAAGTAATACATTATTAAATGTATTATAAAGTATGAATAGAGAAGAGATACCTATTTTTTTTGCATCAGATGATAATTATGTACCTTTTTTATCAGTTGCAATAAAATCTTTAATTGAAAATTGTAATAAATCATATAAATATAAAGTAATTATATTAAATTCAGGTCTTAGCAATCAAAATATGAAAAAATTAAAGCAGATGGAAAATGAAAATTTTGAAGTAAGTTTTGAAGATATAAATGATAAGATATATAATATTGCAAATCAATTATCACTAAGACTTAGAGATTATTATTCGATTTCTATATACTATAGAATGTTTATACCATCATTGTTTCCAAAATATAAAAAAGGAATATATTTAGATTCAGATGTTGTTGTAGTTGATGATATATCTAAGCTATATTTTGAGAATATAGATAATTATTTATTAGGTGCGGTTCCAGATGAGGTTATAGCTGGAAGTGAAGTGTTTCAGCAATATACAAAGGATGCTTTAGATTTAGAGCCTAATAAATATTTTAATTCTGGAGTTTTACTTATGAATTTAGAAATGTTTAGAAAAGAAAAAATAGAGGAAAAATTCTTACATTTATTAAATAAATATAATTTTGATGTTATTGCTCCAGATCAGGATTATTTGAATGTTTTATGTAAGGGAAAAGTAAAGTATATAAATAGAGGTTGGGATAGAATGCCTAATGTAGATGATAGTTTTGATGATTCCGAACTTCATCTTATTCATTTTAATATGTTTAAAAAGCCATGGAATTATTCTAACGTATTATATGAAGAGTATTTTTGGAAGTATGCTGCAAAAACAGATTTCTATGAAGGTATAAGCAAGATGAAAGATAATTATACAAAAGAAGATAGAAAAAACGATGAAATTGGTGTAGAAAATATGATTAAGCAAAGTGATAGAATTATACAATCAGAGAATACTTTTAAGAATGTATTAAAAGATAACTATTTTAATATTTTATAGGATAAGGAATATATATGAAAAAAAGTGAAGATAGATTAAGAGTAATTAAAAATATAAAAAAATCTGTATTAGATGGAAAATTTAATAACAAAGTAGAAGAAAATGATCATGTTGTTACTTTTGAGGATAGACAAAGGGTAATATTAAATTATGACTCTAAAAAAAGAAAACTAAAAAATAAAATGGAATACATAGTAGCTAGAAATATAACTGATAAAATAACATGTGAGATTAATAAGCAGACTGAAATAGTAGGAATTGAAAATATAAAAGATATTAATACAGGTGCTATTATAACAAGTAATCATTTCAGTAAAGTAGATAATACAATAATTAGGTATATGATGCAAAAAATAAATAAGGCAAAAGATTTTGGAATTGTTGTACAAGAGACTAATTTCTTTATGCCGGGAGGCTTAGGATGGCTTGTTAGAAATAATAAGACTATTCCACTTAGTATGGATCATAAGTATATGTCAAAAAACTTTATTCCTACTATAAAAGAATTACTGGAAAAAAAGAATTTTATTTTAATATATCCTGAAGAAGAAATGTGGTTTAACTATAAAAAGCCAAGACCACTAAAGCCGGGAGCATATCATTATGCAGCTAAATACAATGTTCCAATAATACCATGTTTTGTAAAAATAGATGATTTAGATAAAGTTGGGGAAGATGGCTTCAAAAAATCAAAGTATACACTATACGTGATGCCTCCAATATACCCAGATAAGAATAAAGACTTAAGATCAAATAAGGAAGAAATGATGAAAAAAGATTATGAATTAAAAGTTAAAGCATATGAGACAGCATATAATAAAAAATTAGATTATAAATTTAATGAAAAAGAAGATATTGCTGGTTGGTAAAGAGTTTATTTTAAACTCTTTATTTTTTAGCTATATCATTGTTTTATCTTCCAATTTGTTAATATTTGTAGTAAAATATAGGTGTAAGTAAATATATTAAAAAAAGGAGGTAAAAATGCCAAAAACATGGTGTGTGACAAAATATGACGAAAAGCTATTAGAAAAAATAAAATCAACATATAATGTATCAGAGATTATGGCAAAGCTTTTAGTATCTAGAAATATACAGTTTAATGATATATATACTTTTTTAAATGGAACAATAGATGATTTATCTGATCCATATGAGATAAAAGACATGGAAAAAATTGTTAAAAGAATAGATATTGCTATAAAAAATCATGAAAAAGTATGTATATATGGTGACTATGATGTTGATGGTATTACAAGTATTACAATAATGTATAAGTTCTTAACAAAGCTTGGACTTGATATTATGTATTATTTACCTGATAGATTAGTAGAAGGGTATGGAATAAATAATAAAGCATTAGATGAAATAAAAGCAAATGGAGTATCTTTAATAATTACTGTGGATTGTGGAATAACAGCTATAGAAGAAGTTGAATATGCAAATAGTATTGGAATTGATGTATGTATAACAGATCATCATGAATGTACACAAGAACTACCTAATGCATATGCAATAATAAACCCTAAAAGGAAGGATGATGATTCTAAATGCAAAATGCTAGCTGGAGTAGGAGTAGCATTTAAGTGCTTGATGGCGATTGCTAAAAAGTATAATTTACCAAAAGATGAGTATTTAAAATATATAGATATAGTTTCTATAGGTACAATATCAGATATAGTTCCACTTGTTGGTGAAAATAGAATTATATCTAAATACGGATTAAAAAGTATGCAAAAAACAGAAAATGTTGGATTAAAAGAGTTACTTAAAATTGTAAACTATAAAGATATTGACAGCTTAATGATATCATTTGGAATGGCTCCAAGAATAAATGCCTGTGGAAGAATGGGAAATGCAGCTGCAGCAGTAAAGCTGTTACTTGAGCCTGATAGTCAAAAAGCAGAAAAAATAGCATTTGAGTTGGATGAATTAAATCAGGAAAGGAAAAATGTAGAGTCAATAATATTTAAACAAGCATTAGAGATTATAAGCAGTAAAAAATTAGAAAATAAAAATAGTATAGTATTATATAATAGTTCATGGCATAATGGAGTTATAGGAATAGTGGCATCAAGACTTGTTAATATGTATTGTAAGCCTGTAATATTACTTACAAAAGAGCATGGATTTATAAGAGGATCAGGAAGATGTCCTAATGGATTTTCTTTATATGATGCTTTAAGTGAGTGCAAAGATTTATTAATACAATTTGGAGGTCATGAGCTTGCAGCAGGACTTACTATTGAAGAAGATAAAATAGATGAGTTTATAAATAGATTTGAAGAGGTAGTTGAAAGTAGAAAAGATACTATATCTGAGCAAATAATAAACATTGATGCGACTATTCAAAGAAAAGATTTAAATGCTCAGTTAATTAAAGACATTAGAGCTTTAAAACCATATGGACAATCAAATCAGGTTCCTGTATTTTTATATAAAGGCCTAAAGGTTGCAGCTATAAGAACAATAAAAGATGATAAACATTTAAAGTTAGTCTTAAAAGATGATAAAAGTTTAATTGATGCTGTTGGATTTTCTCTAGGCTCAAGAAGAGATGAAATAAGAATAGGAGATAAAATTGATGTTGTTGGAAATATAGAATTAAATAGCTATAATACTCCAAAGACTATACAGATAATAATTCAAGATTTTAAAAAATCAGTTTAATAAAATAGGAGATTAAGATATGGAATATATAGATAAAATAAAAAATATGTTAGAAAAAGAAAATATAAAGTATAATGAGGAAGAACTTAAAAATGTTATAAATTATGCTTTAGAAAAATATAAAGATAAGAAAATCTTAGATGATAATGCAATTGATTTTGTAACAGAGGTAGCAAGCGAGGTGGCAACTTTAAGATTAGATGATAAATCAGTATATGCTGCTTTATTATATCCTATAGTAGATTATGAAGATTTTGATGAAAAAGAAACCGAAAATGCAGCAGGAAAAGAAACATTAGATTTAATACTTCTATTAAAAAAGTTAGAAGAAGATTATAAAAAAGATGATAAGATAAATATAACAACTAATCCTGAGACTTTAAGAAATATGTTCATGGCTATTGCTAAGGACATAAGGGTAGTTATAATAAAGATTGCGGAACGTTTATCATATATGAGAAGAATGAGCAGTTTGGACAATGCCATAAAAGAGCAGATTGCTAAAGAGTGCTTAGAAATATATGCACCTATAGCACATAGACTTGGTATGTCTAAAGTAAAATCCGAACTTGAAGATATATCATTTAGAGTATTATTACCAGATGAATATCATAGCATAAAAGAACAAATTGATGAGAAAAAAGAAGAAAGAGAAGCTTATATTGATGCAAGAATAAAAGAAGTATCAGATAAATTAAAAGAGGAAGGAATAGAGGCTACAATATATGGTAGACCAAAACATTTCTATAGTATATATAAGAAAATGAAAGCTAAATCATGTAAAGCAGAAGATCTTTTTGATTTAATAGCAATTCGTGTTATTGTAAATTCTATAAAAGATTGCTATAGTGTTCTTGGAATAGTACATGATATGTATAAGCCAATGCCGGGAAGATTTAAAGACTATATTGCTGTGCCAAAGACAAATATGTATCAATCATTGCATACTACAGTATTTGGTGAAGGAGGTAGACCATTTGAAATTCAGATAAGAACATGGGATATGCATAATGTTGCAGAACGTGGTATTGCTGCTCACTTTTCATATAAAGAAAAAAGCAAAAAAATATCAGAGGCAGATAAAAAAATAATATGGCTTAGAAAAACTCTAGAAATACAAAAAGAATTAGCAGATAATACAGAGAATATGGATAAGATAAAATCAGAAATATTCGGAGAAGAAGTTTTTGTATTTACACCTAAAGGAGAAATAAAGTCAATGCCTAAAGGTTCTACACCAATAGACTTTGCTTATGCTATACATCAAAAGGTAGCAGAGCAAATGGTTGGAGCAAAAATAAATGGTAGAATGGTTCCACTTAATACTAAGCTTGAAAATAAAGATGTAGTAGAAATTGTAACAAGTAAAAATGCTAAAGGACCAAATAGAGATTGGCTTAAAAATGTAAAGACTACTAGTGCAAAAAATAAGATAACTAGTTTCTTGAAAAAAGAAGGAAGAGAGATAAATATTCAAAATGGTAAAGAGGCTTTTGATAAAATATTAAGAAAGCAAAAATATTCACGTGATGAGATTATGAAGGATGAGTTTATAGAACCTGCTTTAAAGAGATTTAATTGTAAGACACTAGACGATTGCTATGAAAATATTGGCTTTGGAAGTATTTCACCAGTTAAGGTCGTAAATAAAATAGTTGAGCTTTATGAAGAGAGTATTACACCTACAGATGAAGATGTCAAGCTTAAAGTCGTATCAAAGAAGAAAAAAAATAACAGCAATGATTTAGTAGAGGTAGAAGGAATAGATAACTGCTTAGTAAAATTTGCAAAGTGTTGTTCTCCAATACCAGGCGATGATATTGTGGGTTATATAACTTTTGCAAATGGTATATCTATTCATAGACGTGATTGTAAAAACTTAAAAAATTTAGATATAGAGGCAAGAACTATAAAAGTATCATGGAAAGAACAAGTTCATGCAGAGTTTACAGCAAGACTTGTTGTAAAAGCTAATGATAGAGATGGTGTATTAGCAGATATTTTAAAAACAATGAAAGAAATGAAAGTTGAAATTACGCAGATAAGTACTAAAGTTACACCAGAAAGAGAAAACATTACAAATCTTTGTGTAAACATTAAAGATATAAATACATTACAGACTATTATGAAAGCTTTAAGAAAAATTGATAGTGTATTTGATGTAAGGAGAATTAAATAATATGAACATTGAAAAACTTGAAATAGAGATATCTAGTAGTGGACATATTACAAATTCGTATATTTTGTATAATGATAAAAATATAGTTATCATTGATCCAGCTGATAAATTTAATATTTTCAAAAAAAAGATAGAAGATGAGAAGCTAAACTTAGAATATGTTTTATTAACTCATGCACATGTGGATCATATATTGGCATTATATGAAATATTAAAAGAGTACGATGTAAGAGTAATAGTAAATAAAAAAGAAAAAGATATGTTAGAAGCAAAGGTAAATAATTGTGCTAGTATATTTGCTTTAAAACAACAACCTTTTAATTTAGAAAAATTTATATTTGTAGATGACGGTGATTGTATAGATTTTGATGGTATTAATATAAAGGCTATAAGTACACCAGGTCATACTGTGGGTAGTAGTTGCTATTATATAGAAGATGAAAAAGTACTCTTTACTGGTGATACTATATTTACAACTTCTTTTGGAAGAACTGATTTGCCTACAGGAAGTAGTGAAGATATGATTAACTCTATTGTATATTTATTTAGACATTATAGCAATTGTCTAATATATCCTGGTCATGGAGCATCTAATGTAAAATTATCTGATATCTTTGATAGGATTAATAGATGTGTAAAAGTTTATTTTAATTTAGACTTACAAAAGCTAATATAGGAGGAAAAAATGAATCATTTTAAAGATATAATAGAAGAAGAAAGTAAAAAAGATTATTATAAAAAACTACATGAATTTGTATATAAAGCATACGAAGAACATACTATTTTTCCAGATAAAAAGAATATATTTGCTGCTTTAAAATATACTCCATATGAAAATGTGAAGGTGGTAATTTTAGGACAAGATCCATATCATGGACTTGGAGAAGCACATGGAATGGCTTTTTCTGTGTGTCCTGGAATTAAGGTGCCACCATCTTTACAAAACATATACAAAGAATTACACCAAGAATTAGGATGCTATATTCCCAATAATGGCTATTTAATGAAATGGTCAAGGCAAGGGGTATTGTTGTTAAATTCGGTATTGACAGTACAAAAAGATATGCCGGCTTCACATAGAGGTATTGGTTGGGAGACATTTACAGATAGAATAATAGAAGAAGTTAATAAAAAAGAACAGCCAGTTGTATTTATGCTATGGGGAAACTTTGCAAAATCAAAGGCATCTTTAATTACAAATCCTAAGCATTTAGTACTTACAGCTGCACATCCTAGTCCTTTTTCTGCTAGGTACGGATTTTTTGGCTGTAACCATTTTAAAAAAGCAAATGAATTTTTAAAAGCAAATGGTATAGAGCCTATAGATTGGCAAATACCAAATATTTAATGATATTTTAAAAGATAGATTACGTAATCTATCTTTTTTCTACATTTTATGATATAATGAAATGGCTAAAAAAGGAGAATAAAAAATGAAGACAAGTGATTTTTATTATGATTTACCACATGAACTTATTGCTCAAACACCACTAAAAGATAGGCAGAAATCTAGAATGATGGTATTAGATAGAAGTAAAGATTATGTAGAGCATAGAGTTTTTGAAGATATTGTAGAATATATAAATCCGGGAGATACTTTAGTTTTAAATGATACTAAAGTAATACCTGCAAGACTTTTTGGACATAGAGTTGGCAAAGAAGAGAAAATAGAAATATTACTTTTAAAACAACTCGAAGATGATAAATGGCAAACTTTAGTAAAACCTGGAAAAAAATGTAAGATTAATGATATAATAGAATTCGATGATACGTTAAGTCTAAAAATTATAGATATATTAGAAGATGGACAAAGAGTAGTTAAATTTATGTATGATGGAATTTTTAATGAGATATTAGATAGACTTGGAACAATGCCTCTTCCACCATATATAACAGAAAAACTAGATGATCCAGATAGGTATCAAACAGTATATAGTAAGCATGAAGGAAGTGCAGCTGCTCCAACAGCAGGTTTACATTTTACCAAAGAAGTATTAAAAAAATTAGAGGATAAAGGTGTAAATTTAGTATATGTAACTTTACATGTAGGGCTTGGAACATTTAGACCGGTAAAGGTAGATGATGTTACAAAGCATCAAATGCATAGTGAGTATTATATTATTACAAAAGAAGCATGTGATATTATAAATGAGACAAAGAAAAATCATAAACGAGTAATAGCTGTAGGAACTACGTCATGTAGAGTATTAGAGAGTGCTACTGATGATAATGGAGTAATTCATCCACATGCAGAGGAGACAAGTATATTTATTTATCCAGGATATAAGTTTAAAATGATTGATGGATTGCTTACAAACTTCCATCTTCCTGAATCAACTTTAATTATGTTAGTTTCAGCACTTGCAACAAAAGATAAAATAATGAAAGCATATAAAATAGCTGTAGAAGAAAAATATAGATTCTTTAGTTTTGGAGATTGTATGCTTATATTATAGAAAGGAATTAAGATGTTAGAAGTAAAAAATTTAAGCAAATTTTTTGGAATAAAAAAAGTAGTAGATAATGTTTCTTTTTCGGTAGAAAATGGAAAAATATTGGGCGTTTTAGGAAAAAACGGAGCAGGAAAATCTACTACTTTTAGAATGATACTTAATATTTTGGAGCCAGATGAAGGAGAAATATTATATAATGGTGAAAAAATAGATTCTAAAGTATCAGATAAAATAGGATATTTACCAGAGGTAGGATCTTTAATTGATTCTTATACTGTATATGAGCAGTGTTTATATTATGGAAAGATGAAATCAATGAGTGAAGAAGAAATTAAAAAGAACATGTTTGATTTATTAGAGAGATTTTCTATAGTAGAATATGCTAATATGAAGATTAAAGAGCTATCTAAAGGAAACAAGCAAAAAATACAATTTATTATAGCAATATTACATGATCCAGAACTGATTATTTTAGATGAACCATTTTCAGGGCTAGATCCTGTAAGTGTAGAGTACTTTAAAAATATAATACTTGAATTAAAGGAAAAAGGAAAAACTATAATATTCTCATCACATATTATGAGCCAAGTTGAAATGCTTTGTGAAGATGTATTAATAATAGATAATGGAAGAGTAATATTAAATTGTAATTTAAATGATATAAAACAGGAATATTCTAGTAAAACTCTTGATATAACAGGAAAAATTTCAAAACCTGTTTTAAATCAAATATCAGTATTTGGAAAAATAGAAGAAAAGCCAAATAATAGATATATAGTAAAATTAGCCAATAAAGAGAGAATAAATGATGTGTTTAGACTTTTATATTCAAGTGAAATAACTAAATTTTCAGTTCTAAATGTATCTTTAAATGACATATTTTTGGATAAGGTAGGTACAAAATATGAAGAGTAATAAGATAGTAGCTATAATAAAAAATGATGTCGAAAGAAGCATAAAGAATAAATGGTTTGTTATATTAAATCTTTTATTATTAATAGTGACAATTGTAGTATTGAATTTTAATAATATAAAATCAATGTTTAAAGATGAAGAAAATTATGCTGATGATAGTGTTACTATTTATGTTCAAGATGCTCAAAATTTAGCATATGAACAGATAGTACAAGCATTTATTAATGATATAAATGTTGATGTTGAAAAAACTGATAATATACAAAATTATAATAATGAGCAATTAGATGCTAATATAATTTTGATAGATGTACAGCCTGATGATACAGAGTATATAAAAGCTTCAATTATGTTTAAGGATGGAACAGATAACAAGTATATAAATTTAATTGAATCTACATTAAATAGTATAAAGGATAGAATGATATCCGAAAATAAGAATCTTACATTACAAGAAATTGAGCAAATAAAACAACAGGCAACAGTAGAAATGACTGTAATAGCTAATGAACATGGTAATACAAGTCAGAATGGTTTGTATATTATATCAAATTATCTAATTTTCTTTATTTTACTTTTGTGTTTAAGTAAGATTGCTAATACTATATCACAAGAGAAAATGTCAAAAAGTATAGAATATATATTAACTTCTATTACTGCTAAACAATATATAATATCTAAAGTATTGAGTGTATGTTTAACAGTATTAGTGCAATTTATATTTATGCTTGCATATATAGTTATTGCATTAATGATATCTGGTATTTTTAGTATTAATGGTAACTATACTTATACAAATGACATAAGCATTGGTAATATTATAAATTCTGATGTTATTATATATTTTTTGATTACATTGGTATTTATGTGCTTGACAGTATTCTTACAAGGGGTAATACAATGTGTTATGTCTGCTAAAACAACTAGTATACAAGAAGCTGGAAATGCTACATTCCTACTTATAACTATAAATTTGGTATTATATATGGTAGTTAATGCATTTTCAGCTGGATCACATATATTAACATACATAATATCGGTTATACCACTTGCATCAATGTATTTTATACCTTCTATGTTTATATTAGGGCAAGCAAATTGGGTACAAATAGTAATAGCTTTAGTTATACTTTTAGCATCAATACCATTATCTTTGATTTTGGCACAAAAACCATTTAAAAATGCAATATTAGATTTTTCACCTAAGAAAAATAAAAGAATAGATGGAATTGAAAAAATACTTTCTACAAGAGAATATCAAGAGAGAATGATTGAAAGAAAAAGTAGTGGAAAGATAGGACTTGTTATCGGTATGGCAGTTATTCTTTTACTTATATTGCAAATATTTGGTGGGATTATAGTAAGTGTATTTTTAGACAGTATAAGTAGTAGTATTACATTTATATCACAATCAAATATTTATTTAATACTATCATGTATTGTATTTGTGATATCAATATATATACCATATTTACTTTTAAAATCATATATACCAAAAGAAGAGAAAAAAGAAAATAAAGGTAAAGAAGATATAATAAAATGTATAAAATATATAATTATAGGTATTCCTATAATTAGTGTAATACAAATGATATGTTCATTTGCTATTGAAAAAATGGGTGTGGGTGTAGATGTAACAGAAACATTAGGTCTGTTTAATTATACTGGTAAGCTTTCTACAGTCTTAATATTCTTACAGGTAGCAATACTTCCCGCTATATTTGAAGAGTTATTTGTAAGAAAAGGAATTGTTGGAATATTAAAGAAAAAAGGTGCTATATTTACTGTAATAGTATCTAGTTTGATATTTGCAACTATACATATGAATTTATCTCAATTTATATTTGCATTTTTAGTTGGTATTTTATTTGCAATAATAAGATTAAAGACAAATAGAATGTATCCTACTATGATACTTCACTTTATAAATAATGGGTTTGCAGTTGTTGAGGCTTTATTTTATGATCATATGATATTTATGCAAATATTTACATATTTTAATATACTATTAAATGCTGTTGGATTTTGTTTATTAATATATATGGCATATAATAAATTTATGGAGCTTAAAGATAAAGATAGTATACAAAAATTTAAAGAACAATTAGATTATAGAAAAATAAAGCTTAATATAGTTGAAAATATGTTTGTATTTAAAGATTATACATTTTTAGTAACAGTTATATTATCAGCTACATTATTTATAGCAATTGAAAAGGTATTATCTATTATGTAGTTAAGAAAGGATTGAAATAATGAACAATAAAAAAGAAGCATTAAATTTTGAAATTAAAAAGGTTGATCCAAGAACAGGTGCAAGACTTGGAGTTTTGCATCTTCCTCATGGTGATGTGGAAACACCAGTGTTTATGCCTGTTGGAACTCAAGCAACAGTAAAAGCGATGACTCCAGATGAGTTAAAAGAAATGGTAAATAGTTATATAATACTTGCAAATACTTATCATTTATTTTTAAGGCCAGGTCATGAGCTCATTAAAGAGGCTGGCGGACTTCATAAATTTATGAACTGGGATAGAAATATATTAACCGATAGTGGCGGATTTCAAGTATTTAGTTTGGGAGATTTAAGAAAAATAACTGAAGAAGGAGTAGAATTTAGATCACATATTGATGGATCAAAGCAATTTATATCTCCTGAAAAATCAATGGAAATACAAGAAGCTTTAGGTTCAGATATAATGATGGCTTTTGATGAATGTGCTCCATATGATTCTACATATACATATGTAAAAAATTCTATGGAAAGAACTACTCGCTGGGCTAAAAGATGCAAAGACTATCATACAACTACAGATAAGCAGGCTTTGTTTGGAATTGTCCAAGGTGGATTTTTTAAAGATTTAAGAGACAAGAGTGTAGAAGATCTTACAAAATTGGATTTTCCAGGATATGCAATAGGTGGGATTAGTGTTGGAGAGCCAAAAGAAGACTTTCTAGATATTTTAAGATATACTGCTCCAAAGCTTCCAGAAAACAAACCAAGATATTTAATGGGAGTCGGAACACCAGATTATTTAATAGAAGCAGTATTTGCTGGGGTAGATATGTGTGATTGTGTACTTCCAACTAGGATGGCAAGAAACGGTAGTGCACTTACTCATCATGGACAAGTAAATTTACTAAATGCTTGTCATAAAAAGGATTTTACAACTTTAGATGAAGAATGTGATTGCTATGCATGTAAAAATTATACAAAGGCATATTTACATCATTTGTTTAAAACTAAAGAGATACTTGGTGCTAGACTTCTATCTATACATAATTTAAGATTTTTAGTAAAATTAATGGAAGATGTAAGAGAAGCAATAAAAGAAGAAAGATTAGTTGAATTTAGAGATGAGTTTTATAAAAAATATGGATATACTAAGTAATATAGGTTAGGTGAATTTTATGGATAAAGAGTCAAGAAAACTAAAAAGAGAAGTAAGAAAATCTGAAAATTTAATAAAAAGAGTTGTGTTTAAATCTATATTTGTAATACTTGCCTTAGCTTTACAAATTGCTGTATTTTTCGCATTATACACAGCTACTGGACTTGCATATCAATATAGATTTTTCATATATAATTTAATAAGAGTAGTAGCAATTATTTACTTACTATGTAGACATGATACAGCACAATATAAAATACCATGGATTTTATTTATAATGTTTATACCAGTGCTAGGGATTTGTGTTTATGTATTTTGGGGAAATAATAGGATTAGAAGAAGAAAACAAATGGAGATAAAAGAGATAGAAAATAATACAAATTATTTATTTGATGACTCTTTTGAAATAGATAACAAAATAAAAAATAATGATAAACTGGTATACAATATGTTACAATATATTCAAAATATTACGTCTTATCCTGTTTGTGGTAATGTATCAAGTAAGTATTATGACTTAGGAGAAAAATTGTTTAAAGATTTAATACAAGATTTAAAAAATGCTAAAAAATATATTTTTATGGAATTTTTTATTATAGATAAAGGAAAGCTTTCTGATGAGGTATTTGATATATTAAAGCAGAAAGTAAAAGAAGGAGTAGAAGTAAAAATAATATATGACTCTTTTGGATGTTTAGGAAAATTTAAAAAGAAAATGAGAGATGATCTTATAAATTCTGGAATAGAAGTACGTGTATTTAATCCATTGTCTGTACTTATAAACTCATATTTAAATAATAGATTGCATAGAAAAATAATAGCAATTGATGGTAACATATCTTATACTGGAGGTATAAATTTAGCAGATGAATATGCAAATATAAAAGAAAGATTTGGACATTGGAAAGATGTAGGAATAAGATTTGAGGGAGAAGTCTCATGGAATTTTACTCTTATGTTTTTAAGAGATTTAGATTTTATAACTAAAAAAGGAAAAATAGATTATGATAAATATAAAAAAGTAAGCCGTGAGCAGATAGAAAAAAAAGAGGGAAAAGGTATTGCTATTGCTTTGTCTGATGGCCCTAATAATAGAAAGAATCCAATTGAGACTATATATATGCAAATTATAAACACAGCTTCAGATTATGTTTATATAACAACTCCATATTTTGCAATATCAGAGCCAATGCTTACAAGTCTTCTTAATGCATCACGAAGCGGTGTTGATATAAGAATAATATTGCCACATATTCCAGATAAAAAAGTGGTGCAAATGGCAACAAGGTCATATTATGAGGTGCTATTATCTGCTGGAATAAAAGTGTATGAGTATAAACCTGGATTTATTCATTCTAAGACTTTTGTATCGGATGATAAACTTGCAGTTGTAGGAAGTGCAAACATGGATTACAGAAGTATGAATCTAGATTATGAGTGCATCAGTATGATATATAAAACAGGTACAGAATTAGATGTAAAGCAAGACTTTTTGAATATGATATCTAATTGCTGTATAGAAGTAGAACTTAAAGATTGGATAAGAAGACCATTTTTAAAAAAGGTTTTTGAATCAATACTTACTGCTTTTTCTACAATGTTTTAGGGGGATTTTATGAAAGAGTATGCTTTAGTATTAGAAGGTGGTGGAGCCAAAGGAGCTTACCAGATTGGAGCTGTAAAAGCTTTATATGAGAGAGGATATAAGTTTAATGTTATAATTGGTACATCTATAGGTGCTATCAATGCCGCTTTTTTATGTCAAGGCGATATACAAGTTATCGAAAATTTATGGAAGACTTTATCTTTTAGTGATATAGTAGATATCGAAAACGAATTTGTACAAAGCGTAATGGATAAAAAAATTAATTTATCTATTGTAAATGAGATTAGAAGAAAAATAAATAAAACTTTAAAGGATAGAGGAATAGATACGTCTCTAATGCGTGACATATTTAAAAAATACATTGATGAAGATAAAATAAGAAATAGTGGAATAAGATTTGGCCTTGTTACTTTTTGTTTGAGTAATATGAAGCCTCAAAAAGTATTCATAGAAGATATACCAAAAGGAGAACTTATAGACTATTTACTTGCTTCATCTAATTTGCCAGTGTTTAAAAGAGCTAAGATAGAGGATAAGAGTTTTTTAGATGGTGGTGCTTTTGACAATTGTCCTGTGGAAATGTTATACGAAGCTGGTTACAAAGACATAATAGCGTTAAGACTCTTTACTAAAAATAGAATAAGAAATTATTCTACACTAATAAAAAATAAAGATCTACATCTTAAAATGTTTGTCCCTAGTGTTGAATTGCCATATATACTAAATTTTGAGACAAATAATTTAAATAGACTACTAGAGTATGGATATTTTGATACTGTAAAGCAACTTGATGGATTAGATGGATTTTATTATACTTTTAATAATATATCAGATGAGAATATTCAAAAATATATAAAAAATTTGAATCCTCAAATCTCATTAGAACTTGTTAAGATGCTTAACATTAAATTTAGAGCTGGTCAAAATATTGTTGATATTGCAATAAAAAAAGCTATTCCTAAGATGAATAAATATGTATCTCAAAGAAAAAGTGTTGTATTAAAGAGGCAATTTATTAATATAGTTGAGTATGTTGCAAAAAATGAAAATATAGAGTTCAATAAAATATATAATTTAGATGAATTTATAAAATTATTAAAAGATAAAATAAAAAATAAAGATGTAAAAAATGATGCAGATAAAGCTATATATTATTTTATAAAGAATATATAAGGAAATTATTATGAAATATGAAGTAAAAAGATTAAATTTAGAAGATAAAAATATAGTATATGATATGTTTAAACAATATGTACATGAATTAAATGTATTTAAGAGCGAAGAATCTACAGTTGATATAAATGATATAAAATATTTAAAATATTTAGAAAAATATTTAAGTGATAATGATAAACTTTCTTTTTTGTTTATTGTAGACGATGTTCCTGTAGGGTTTGCATTTGTTAAAGAGTGCAAGTCAAAAGCATATAGTATGGAAGAGTTTTATATATTGCCAAAATACAGAAGAAAAAAAATTGGAATAAGTATGTCTGTTATTATTTTTGATATGCTTAAGGGAAAGTGGAAAATATCTGTATTATTAAATAATATAAATGCATGTAGATATTGGAAAAATGTAGTGAATAAATATACTAATGGAAATTATAAAAATGAGCAGGATAATGATGAAAAAAGATATATATTTTATTTTAAAAATTAAAAGTGTCTAATTAATAGACACTTTTTTCATAATATAATTATATATGCATAAAATGTATTGGTGATATTATGAAAATTTGTGTGATAGGTGAAGATAAAAGAAGTGTAAATCTTAGAGAATTGTTTTTAGATGAACAGGTGGATATTAATGATGCTGATGTTATTGTTACACCAATACCTTTTACTAAGGATAATGAATATATAAATGGCGAGAGAATAAAAATTAATGACTTAATAGATATGATATCAAAAAGTAATAAAATTTTAATAAGTGGTTCTATTAATAGTAATATTTGTGAAAAATTAAAAGAAAAAAATATTAAATTTTATGATTTGATGAAATATGAAGAGTTTAGTATTATGAATGCAATTGCAACAAGTGAAGGGGCAATAAAAAAAGCAATAGAGATGACAAATTTTACACTTAATAATTCTAATATATTAATACTTGGGTATGGTAGAATTGGTAAGATTTTAGCAAATAATTTAAGTGGATTTGGGGCTAAAATATATTGTGAGGCAAGAAAGAAAAAGGATATTGCATTAATTAAGAGTATGGGATATAATGAAATAGATTTAAAAGATTTAGATATATTTTTGCCTAATATGGACATCATATTTAATACTGTACCTTATATGATGTTAGATAAAAAAAGACTTGATTTATTAAAAGAAAAAGTATGTATTATAGATTTAGCATCAATACCTGGTGGAGTGGACTTTGAATATGCTTCATCAAAGAATTTAAATGTTAGTTGGTATCTTGCAATCCCATCAAAAGATAGTCCATATACAGCAGCAATATATATAAAAGATATGATATGTGATATTTTAGGAGAGTAAAATATATGGGAGAAAAAATAAACGTAAAAGATATTGTAAAAAGAAAAAAGGAAGACTTAAAGAAAAAAGTTGAATTTCTAAAAGAAAAAAATATAATTCCAAAACTTGCTGTTATATTAGCAAGTGAGGATGAAGCATCTAAGATATATGTTGGTAAAAAAAGAAAAATGTGTGAAGAATTAGGAATATTACAACAAGAATATATATTAGATCAAAGTGTAACTACTGAGAAAATAGTGAATATAATTAATAAACTAAATAATGATAGCAGTGTACATGGTATACTTGTACAGCTGCCTTTATTTAGGCATTTAGATATGGACAAGATATTAGATTCTATATCAGATAAAAAAGATGTTGACGGATTTCATCCTTTAACACTTGGTAAATTATTTATAGGAGAGCAAGAGACATTTGTACCGTGTACACCTAAAGGAATAATGACTATTTTAGATGATATAGGAACTGAATATGAAGGTAAGCATGCAGTGATAGTCGGAAGAAGTAGAATAGTAGGAAAACCTATATCACAAATATTATTAAAAAGAGGTGCAACAGTTACAATATGTCATTCAAAGACAAATGATATTTCTAATTTTACAAAACAAGCAGATATATTGGTAGTAGCTGTGGGAAAACCACATATTGTTACAAAAGATATGGTAAAGAAAGGTGCAATAGTAGTAGATGTTGGAATAAATAGGGTTAATGGTAAGGTTATAGGAGATGTTGATACAGAAAATGTACTTGATGTTTGTAGCAAAATAACTCCAGTTCCGGGTGGAGTAGGACTTACTACTGTATTATCTTTACTTGAAAATGTAGTACAAGCCGCAAGTGAGCAAAATAATATAATAAAACCTTAAAGAATTTTCTTTAAGGTTTTAATTTATATAAAAAAGATCTGAATAATATTTAAATGGATTAGTTTGTCTGGCATATATTTCTTTTTGATAGTCTAGATCATTTGAAGAAAATGTTGGGGTTAAAGTGTAGTCTTTTTTATAATAGCTAGAGTATAAGTTACTTTGAGGTATTTTTATCATTAAAGTAGTATCAATTATAAAATCTTCATCTTCAATCCATATATGGTCTCCATTAATTGAGTTTTTTGTACCTTTAAGTATTTCAACTCTTCCTGAACAAATAGAAGCATTAATAAAAATAGGAAAAACATAATAAGAAGTTAGCAGGCAATTTCCTATGTTGTATCCATATTCAAAAATATTTTTTAAAGACATTTTTTGCTTATTATCTATAAAAGTTAATTTGAATATTTTATTTTCTAATGCTTTTTCCCATGCGAGGTTTTCTAATTGTATTTTATTCTTTTTGGATATTAATCTCCTTAATTTTTTAGAAGGTATCATTAGTATCACTTCCTTTTTTATATTATAGGAAATTTATTCTAACATAAAATATTTATATTGTAAATTATTTTTATTAATTTGCTAAAATTTGTCAATAATGTTATAATAAAATGACTAAGTAAGGAGGAATTGTTTTATGTGGACATTTTTTTGTCTTTTTACAGTTATAGCGTGGGCATCTACTGAGCTTTTTGGTAAAATTGGTTCGAAAGATAAAGATGATAAATTAAGCGAGTTTAAAATTACTGCAACTGTTGGTATTGCAATGGGGTTATTAGCATTAATATATATAGTATTTTTAAATACAGATGTTTCTTTAAAAAATATTATTTCTTATGCACCAATATCTTTATGTTATATTGTTTCTATGATATTTGGATATGTCGGACTTAGATATATAATGTTATCTATATCTTCACCAGTCTCTAATGCTTCATGTGGTGTAACGTCTATTTTATGTGTTATATTTTTAAATCAAGTATTATCACCATTACAAGTTTTAGCAGTTGTTACAATTGTTGCTGGAATAATATTTTTAGGATATACATTTGTAGATAAAGAATCACAAAAAAGTAGTGATAAAAAATATACTAAGAGTTTAATAGCTTTAAGCTTTCCATTATTATATTGTATTTTAGATGGACTTGGAACATTTTTAGATGCTATGTATTTAGATGATAGTATAATGAGTGAAAATGAAGTTACTGTATGTTATTTTCTTACATTTTTTGTTGTAGGTATAATATCATGGATATATGTTAGTATTAGATCTAAGAAGATATATAATATTTTTAGTAATAAATGGTTTTGCTTTCAATCTATTGGAGAGGCAGTAGGACAAATAACATATGTTTTTGCACTGTCAGAGTCTCCTGCAATTGCAGCACCAATAATTGCTACATATAGTGTTGTGTCAGTTATACTTTCTAGAATATTCTTAAAAGAAAAATTATCTAAACTACAATATGGAATAATTGCTGTTGTAATGGTGGCAATGTTTATTTTATCTTTTGAATAATATTAAGGAGGAATAATGTCTTTAATAGAAATTAAGAATTTAACATTTTCATATGATGGAAGTTATGAAAATGTATTTGAAAATGTATCATTTAATATTGATACTAATTGGAAATTAGGATTGATAGGAAAAAACGGTAAGGGAAAAACTACATTTTTGAAGTTGATGGCTGGAAAGTTAAAATATTTTGGATATATAAATAAGAATGTAAATTGTGATTATTTTCCTTTTGAAGTGTCAGATGAAGATATGTATGTAATAGATATAATAAATACAATTGTTCCTAATGTAGAGGAATGGAAAATAAAAAAAGAATTCAGCTTAATAAAACTAGATTCTAATATTATGTATAGTATATATAAATATATTAGTGGTGGAGAAAAAGTAAAGGTTTTACTTGTAAGTTTGTTCTTAAGAGAAAACGATTTTTTATTGATTGATGAGCCTACGAACCATTTAGATTATGAGGCAAAAGTAGAAGTTGAAAGGTATCTTAAGTCTAAGCAAGGATTTATAATTGTATCTCATGATAGGGAATTATTAGATAATGTTGTGGATCATATTATATCAATAAATAATAATAGTATACAGATACAATCTGGTAATTATTCATCTTGGAAAGAAAATAAGCAGAGAATAGATAAATTTGAGTTAAATAAAAATGAAAGACTTAAGAAAGATATAAAAAGACTAGAAGTCTCGCAAAAGCAGACAGAAGATTGGTCGTTTGCAGTAGAAAAGTCAAAAAATAATTCTACTAATTCTGGCTCAAAAGTAGATAAAGGATATGTGGGTCATAAATCTGCTAAAATGATGCAAGCATCAAAAAATATTGAAAGAAGAAAAGAAGAACAAATTGCACAAAAGAAAAATTTATTAAAAGATATAGATAGAGAAGATTCACTTATTATGAAACCATTAAGATTCAATAAAAGAGAGTTAGTAATAGCTAAAGATTTGCAAATAGAATATAATAATAAAAAAATATTTAAAAAGATTAGTTTTACTATTTGTGTTGGAGATAGAATAGCATTAACCGGAAAAAATGGAAGTGGAAAATCTAGTATATTAAAGTTAATTTTAGGAGAAGATTTAAAATATACAGGAAAAATACAAATTGCAAATGAAATGAAAATATCATATATCTCACAGAGTACAGATAATTTAAAGGGAAATTTAAAAAAATATTGTGAAGATAATAAAATAGATGAAGCTATTTTTAAAGCTATGTTATATAAGCTTGGTGTAAAAAGAGAAGATTTTGATATAGATATTTCAAATATGAGTGATGGTCAGAAGAAAAAAGTATTAATTGCAAAGAGTATAAGTGAATCAGCAGATCTATATATATGGGATGAACCACTAAATTATATAGATATTATTTCAAGGGAACAAATAGAAGATATGATTTTAAAATATAACCCTACAATTATATTTGTTGAACATGATGAAAGATTTGTAAAAAAAATAGCGAATAAAATTATAAATATAAAAAAAGAATTTTAGGAGGTATATTATGCAAATAAGAAAAGCTGTATCTACTGATGCATTGGGTATTACAATAGTTAATGTTTATACTTGGAAGACTCAATATACAGGGCTTTTACCTGATGAATTAATTGATTTGAGAATAAGAGAAATTAAGCAAAATTCAGATAAAATAAAAAATAGAATTAAAAATGGAACAAAATATTATGTAGTAGAAGAAGAAAATTGTATTATTGGATTTTGTAGTTTTGGTGAAAGTAGAGATGAAAAATATAAAGAATATGGAGAAATTTATGCTCTTTATTTGCTTGAGGGATTTCAGGGAGAAGGTTTAGGAAGAAAATTTTTTGATTTAGCAATAGCTTATTTTAAAGAAAAAGGATTTGATAAGTTTATTGTTAAATGTTTAATAGGAAATCCATCAGAAGAATTTTATAAACATATGGGTGGTAAAATTATTGGACAAACTCAAATTGAAAAGTTTAATTTTAAAATAAATGAAAATATATTTTTATATGAAATTTAAAATAAGTAATTATTTACATATGCATTTTAATAACGAAAGGAATATTGTATGATTAGATTGTTTAATTTAAATGATATAGAATGTATTATGAAAATATGGTTGGAATCTAATTTGGATGTGCATAATTTTATAAATAAATATTATTATATAAATAATTATAAATTTGTTGAGGAAGAAATGAAAAAGTCTAAAATTTATATTTATGAAGAAAATGAAATAATATACGGATTTGTTGGAATAAATGATGGATTTATTGAAGGATTGTTTGTCAGTAGAAATAATCGTTCAAAGGGCATAGGAAAAAAATTAATAGATTTTTGCAAACAGAAAAATAATATACTAAGTCTTAACGTATATAAAAAAAATAAAAGAGCACTAAAATTTTATATTAGAGAAAAGTTTAAAATAGAAGAAGAGACAATAGATAATGAAACTAATGAAATAGAATATAAAATGGTGTGGAATTATGATAGATAATTTCTATCTTACGAAAATGTAATTGTTTTGTTATCGAAAAAACAGTTAATTCGTTATATAATATATAATGAAGATAGGAGTTAGAATATGAGAAAGTTTTTTGTAATATTATTTCTTGTAATTGCTATTGTGGGATTTATAGCATATCCATATGTAAAAAGTGGATATAATATGTATAAAGAGGCAATAGAAGAAGTTCCATTACAAGAAAAAATAGAAGAAATAAAGTCTAAAGAAAATTATACTAAGTTATCCGAATTACCACAAATGTATATAAATGCTGTAATTGCAGTAGAAGATCATAGATTTTATTCGCATGGTGCAATAGACATTATATCTATTGGACGAGCTATAATAAATGATATAAAAGCAATGAGTTTTGTGGAAGGTGGAAGTACTCTTACACAACAATTATGTAAAAACATGTATTTTACTCAAGAGAAAAAAATAGAAAGAAAAATTGCAGAAGTGTTTATGGCATTTGAAGTTGAAAAACAGTGTGATAAAGATGAGATATTAGAATTATATTTAAATACAAGTTATTTTGGAAATGGGTATTATACAGTAAAAGAGGCATCTTTAGGATATTTTAATAAATTACCAAACGAACTTACAGATAGTGAGTGTATAATGCTTGCAGGAATTCCTAACGCACCATCTGTATATGCACCAACTGAAAATCCAGATTTGGCAAAACAAAGACAAAAACAAGTTATAAATAAAATGATTGAATATGGTTATTTAACTCAAGAGGAAGCAGATGATATAATAAATGGAATGTAGAATAGTTAAAAAGCTGAGCTTTTTAACTATTTTTTTACGTGTATTTATGGTAAAATAATTTTAGGTGATTTTAATGGAAGAAATTGTTTTTGTAAGACCTACTATGGAACTTAAGAAGAAAGGTTTAGAATATAGAGATGAACATTTTAAATATAATGAAAAAGTAATTGATGGTTCAGCTCTTTTAGATGAATTGGAATATGAAGATTGGCTAAATAGGGTAAATGACAATTGGAATAAAGAAACATTAAAGGATGGATGCGTCCTATCACATACATTTTTTGTAGTAAGAAAATCAGATGATTATATTATAGGAATTGTAGACTTAAGATTGGAACTTGGTAATGAGATTACTAGAAGATATGGTGGACATGTAGGTTATAGTGTAAGACCAACTCAAAGAAAGAAAGGATACGCTACTCAAATATTAAGTATGGCAAAAGAGTACCTATATAATTTAGGAATAAATTGTATTATGGTATCATGTTATAGTGATAACATTGCATCGCAAAAAGTTATATTAAAAAATGAAGGTAAATTAGATAGGAAGGTAATGTTTAATAATAAACTTGTTTATGTCTATTATATTTTAAAGGAAGGTATAGATTTTAAATTTAGATTAATTGATCCCACTATAGAGTATAAAGAGCAAGCAGAAGAATATATAGAAGAATTTTATGAATATAATTCAAATATAAATGGTGTTGGTGGATTGGATAGATATTTAAAAGATTCTACTTATGAAGAATGGCTAATAAAAATAGATAATGATTTAAAAAGAAAAGTAACAGAGCAAAAAGTACCAACTAAAACTATGTTTTTAATACGAGAAAATGATAATATGCTAGTAGGTACAATTAATATAAGACTTGCATTAAATGAAAAATTAAGAAAACGTAATGGAAATATAGGTTATTCTATAAGACCAACTCAAAGAGGAAAAGGATATAATAAAATAAATTTATATTTAGGCTTATGTGAATGTAAAAAATATAATCTTGATAAAGTAATGTTAGATTGTGAGAAATCAAATTTGGCTTCAGCTAAGACTATAATCTCACTTGGTGGTGAGCTTGAAAGAGAATATTTTCACGATGAATTAAAAGAAAGGGAGCAAGTATATTGGATAGATGTAGATAAAAATATAGCAGAAAACTATAGTTTATATGAAAAATATATAGTAGATAAAAATTATGAGGATATAATGAGTGAATTAGAAAATATGAAAAATGGGAAAATATATGAACCTATAGATCCAGAATTGATAACTTTAAGAGACAAGGCTGCAGAAGAGCTATTTAAATTTAATAATAGTTGTTATCATGAGACAGATATACAAAATAGTATTTTAAAAAATCTTCTTAATATAAATGGTAATTTTTGTATCAAACCGCCTTTTTATTGCGATTATGGATTTAATATTTATATTGGTAAAAATGTAATGTTAAATTATAACTGTACATTACTTGATGTATGTAGAATAGAAATAGGAAATAATACCCTTATAGGACCAAATACAGGAATTTATACAGCATGTCATCCTATAGAGTATAAAGATAGAATAGCAGGAAAAGAATATGGTAAACCAATTATTATTGGCAAAAATGTATGGATAGGCGGTGGATGCACTATTTTACCGGGTGTAAGTATTGGGGAGAATTCGGTTATTGGTGCAGGAAGTGTGGTTACTAAAGATATACCAGATAATGTTGTAGCTGTCGGAAATCCATGTAAGGTAATTAAAAATTTGAAAAAGAGTTAGGAAAAAGAGTAAATATGAGTATTTATTTAACAAATTATAATTCCCCAATTGGAAAATTAACTATAGCAAGTGATGGAGACAATATAATTGGATTATGGATTGAAGGACAAAAATATTTTTTAGATACAATAAAGAATGATAATATAAAAAAAGAAGATAATTTAGAAATATTTAAAAATGCAAAAGAATGGTTAAATAGATATTTTAAAGGAAAAAAGCCTGATATTAATGAAATAAGGCTTTGTCCGATTGGAAATGAGTTTAGAAAAAATGTATGGAAAATACTTTGTCAAATACCTTATGGTGAAACTATTACTTATGGTGATATTGCAAAAAGGATAGCTAAAAAAATGAATAGAAAAAGTATGTCTGCGCAAGCTGTTGGAAATGCAGTTGGACATAATCCTATATCTATAATTATTCCTTGTCATAGAGTTGTTGGTAAAAATGGAAGTCTTACAGGATATGCAGGTGGAATAGATAAAAAAATTAAATTACTTAAGATTGAAAATGTTAATACTAATAATTTTTTTATACCTAAAGAAAGAAAAGTATTGTAAATATAAAATTCAAATAATTATAAAAGTATTTTAAAAATAGTATATAATAAGCATATTATTGACATAAAATTTCTAAAATGATATAATTTTATTATTGAAAAAAGATAAAGATAATTTAATTAAATTTTCTTTTAAAAATTTTTTATTAAAAAGGAGAGATTTATATGTTTGTAGTTTTTGATGTTTTATTAGTAGTTTTAGCTATTTTATTTTTAATCTTTGTTTTCAAATTAATAGAAAAATTGCTTTTTAAGTTTAGAAATGCAAAGCCAGAAGAATTGAAAAAAGTTAAAAGAAAAGTAAAAATAACCTTTGCCTATATTATTTTGCTCACAAATATTATGGTAATAATTATTCTTATGTATTTTCTACTCAAATATAATAACTCTTTTATTTTTATAAGAAATTTAAATACTGTTGCAAATAATTATTATAAAGAAGTAGATAAAAATGAATTACTAGAATCAGCTTTTGAATCAGTATTAAACGAATTAGATGATCCTTATGCTGAAATTTTACAGGAAAAAGATATGGACTTTTTTTATAATAAGGATGATACCTTTGGATATGGATTAAACTCAAAAAATGATGGTGTATATATTTCAAGTGTAATTGAAGAATTAAACGATCAAGGCACAATTAAAGATGGTGATAAAATCATTTCTGTAAATGGTGTTGATGTTTCGCGGTAAATCTGAAGATGAATTAAGTGATTATTTAAATAGTATTAATTCAAATTATACTATTGAAGTAGAAAGAGATGGAGAAGTATTAAGTTTTGATTTAGATGTGCAAACTTTTAAAATGGAAAATGTTATAACGAGTATTTATGAAGAAGACGATTTTAAAATTGGATATATAAGGTTAAGCGGATTTACATTTGATTCATATGATGATTTTAAGGAAAAATTTGAAGAATTAAATAAAAACAATATAACATCTTTAATTTTGGATTTAAGAGATAATCCTGGTGGTGAGGAAAAAAATATGATTAATATTGCTAGCTTATTTTTATCTAAAGATAAGATAATCTTTAAAAAGCAAACAAGAAATAATGAAAAAGTTATATATTCTAAGGGAGATAATACTATAACTTACCCAATTGTTATTTTAGGAAATAGTAATACTGCTTCTTGCTCAGAAATTTTAATGTTAGCTTTAATGGAAGGATGTGATGCTAAATTTATTGGGACACAGACTTATGGTAAGGGTGTAGGACAATCTGTCTATTATACTAAAGACTATTCGTATAAATTTACATCACAATTTTGGACTAGTCCTTCTGGTATATCAATAAATAATGTTGGTATTACTCCAGATATTTATGTTGAGAACTCTAATAATAATGATTTTCAATTACAAAAAGCAAAGGAATATATAAAATCTTTAAAATAATATTTAGTACCATATATTATGGTACTATTTTTATTGTATTTTATGTAAAAAAATGATAAAATATAGTACGTATTTATATAATATATATATATAATTATAGAAAAATATTGCTACACAATTTATTTGATATATATAATAAATATTTAAAATTAAAGAGACTTGGAGTGATGTAATAGATGAAATTAAAAGTTTTAGAAGATAATAATACTTTTATAGATGAGTATTATTTAGGAGAACCTGCTGTAAGCTATTATATAGAAGATGAAGGTACAAGAATATTATTTGATACAGGATATTCTGATGCTTTTATTAAAAATGCAAAGAGTATGAATATTAATTTGAACTTAATAGATAAAATAATTATATCACATGGACATAATGATCATACAGGTGGATTGAAATATTTATTTAAAAATATTAATAATAGAAATATAGAACTTATTGCACATCCAGATTGTTTTAACAAGAAGGTGTGTGATAATGAATATATAGGAACTCCTATGAGCAAGGAAGAATTAGAAAAAGTTTGCAATTTGAAGCTTGAAAATAATAGTTTAAGAATAAGTAAAAACATTATATTTTTAGGAGAAATTCCACAAATTAATGATTTTGAAAAAAGAGAAAGTATTGGAAAATGTGATAAATCTGGAGAAATGATAGATGATATTCTTAAAGATGATACGGCTATAGTATATAAGAGTAAAAGTGGGTTATTTATAATAACAGGATGTTCTCATAGTGGAATATGTAATATTATAGAATATGCAAAACGTGTATGTAATGAAAATAGAATATGCGGAGTTATTGGAGGATTTCATTTGCTTGATGTAAATGAAAGATTAAATAAAACAATTCAGTATTTTAAAACAATTAATCCTCAATATATATATCCTTGTCATTGTATTTCTTTAGGTGCTAAAATTGAAATTGGAAAAAAGTTAAAAATAAATGAAGTAGGAGTTGGACTTGAAATTAGTATTGATTAAAAGATATTTATAATATACATAAAATTTAATTATGAAGAGTATTTTTAGAAAGATTTAAATTATTCGAAATTAAAAAATAGTATAGGAGGAAAAATGTTTAAGTTACATTCAAAATATAAACCAACAGGAGATCAACCTGAAGCAATAGAAAAATTAGTAGATGGAATAAAAAAAGGATACAAGGGTGAAACTTTACTTGGAGTAACTGGTTCTGGAAAAACATTTACTATAGCAAATGTTATAGCACAAGTAAATAAGCCAACAATTGTAATGGCACATAATAAAACACTTGCAGGTCAACTTTATAGTGAGCTTAAAGAATTCTTTCCAGAAAATGCGGTTGAATATTTTATCTCGTATTATGATTATTATCAGCCTGAAGCATATATAGCTTCAACTGATACATATATAGAAAAAGAAAGTCAGATAAATGATGAAATAGATAAATTAAGGCATAGTGCTACAGCAGCACTTTTTGAAAGAAAAGATGTAATTATAGTTGCATCAGTATCGTCAATTTATTCTTTAGGTTCACCAGAAGACTATAACAGTATGGTACTTTCTGTAAGACCGGGAATGAAAATATCTAGAGATGAGGTATTAAATAGACTTGTGGAAATGCAGTATACTAGAAGTGAGATGGATTTTAAAAGAGGAGAATTTAGAGTAAAAGGAGATGTACTAGATATTTTTCCAGCAGGAAATAATGAAGAGGCTATAAGACTAGAATTTTTCGGAGATGAAATAGATAGAGTATGCTTAATAGAAGCACTTACTGGAAAGGTTAAAGCGACATCTAAGCATGAGTTTATATATCCTAAATCTCATTATGTAATACAAAAAGATAAGATTGATAGTGCTATAGTAAAAATCAAGGAAGAACTACAAGATAGAATAAAGTATTTTAAAGATAGAGATAAAATTGTCGAGGCTTATAGAATAGAACAAAGAACTAATTTTGATATAGAAATGCTAAAAGAGACTGGATTTTGTCAAGGAATAGAAAATTATTCGGCAGTATTGTCTGGTAGAGGAAGAGGATCTACACCATACACTTTATTTGATTATATGGGCGATGATTTTTTAGTTGTTGTAGATGAATCTCATGTTACAATTCCGCAAATTAGGGGAATGTATAATGGAGATAGAGCAAGAAAAGAATCATTAGTAGAAAATGGATTTAGGCTTCCTTCAGCTTTTGATAATAGACCACTTAGATTTGATGAGTGGGAAAAGAAGATACACCAAGTTATATTTGTAAGTGCAACACCAGCAGAATACGAAAAAGAACATTCTGATATAATAGCAGAGCAAATAATACGCCCAACAGGATTGCTTGATCCTGAAATTATAGTAAAACCAATTGATGGTCAGATTGAAGATTTAACTAAAAACATTAAAGAGGTTATTGCAAATAATGAAAGAGTACTTGTTACTACTTTAACCAAAAAAATGGCAGAAGAATTAACCGCATATTTATCAGACAAGGATTTAAAGGTAAGATATATGCATTCGGATATTGAAGCTTTAGATAGACTTGAAATTATAAGAGACCTAAGACTTGGAAAATTTGATGTTTTAGTTGGTATAAACTTGCTAAGAGAAGGATTAGATATTCCTGAAGTATCACTTGTAGCAATACTAGATGCAGACAAAGAAGGATTCTTACGTAGTGAAAGATCTCTTATTCAAACGATTGGTAGGGCTGCAAGAAATGCAAATGGAAAAGTTATAAGGTATGCTGATGAGTTAACAGAATCAATGGAAAAAGCAATACATGAAACTAATAGAAGAAGAAAAATACAGATGCAATATAATAAAGAACATAATATTGTACCTCATACTATAATAAAAGACATCAGAGAGAGTGTAAAGGCAACATTTAAAGAGGAAGATGAAGAAAAAGAAATTAAGGTAAAACAAGGAGAAACAATTGAACAGTCTATAGAAAGATTAACAGAAGAAATGATGAATTATGCTAGAAAATATGAATTTGAGAAGGCAGCAACAATAAGGGATTTTATTCAGGAATTAAAAAATATGAAGTAGGTGATCATGTGGGATATATAATAATAGATAAAATAAAAAATAATAATAAAAAAATTATGATTTTTGTGGAAGGTACAATTTTAAAGCCTAAGCATAATAATTTTTTCTCGAGAATAAACATGAATGGCTATGTTCCTATAGGAAATGCAATAGATACTTTAAAAAACTGGCAAGAACAAGGTTATGAGATAATATATCTTACTTCTCAGACTGGAAGAAGAGCAATGAAAATGGCACAGCATTTAGATGAGCTTGGATTTGTAGGTTCGATGGTTGGGTATAGACAAAGATATCAAGATTATACAACTTTAATAAAAGAAGAATTACCAGATATTTTAATAGAAGATGATTGTAAAAGTATTGGTGGAGAAGATTATATGTGCTCTTCGAAATTAAGCGAAGATTTAAAGAGTAAAATAAAAATAATAAAGGTAAAAGAGTTTGAAGGAATAGACAATGTGAAGTTATACTAAGCAGGGTGTAAAGTGATATTAAATAATTCACTTTGCATACTGCTTTTTTTTCATAAATATGAATGTTTTGCATATATAATATTAGGTGATTGAACATGGAAGATAAAAATAAAACATTCAAAGAGCAAAATATTGTGATTCAAAATAGAGAAAAGGCAGTTATTACTGGTGTTGAAGATATTCATAGCTTTG
>CALXBV010000089.1 GCA_944386635.1 uncultured Clostridia bacterium | reverse complement strand
TAGATAAATTTGAAGTTGGAGAGACATATTATTATCAAGAGATAAGTGCTCCAGATATATATAAAGAAGATGGAAAATTATATACATTAAATACAGAGCCTCATGAGTTTGTATTAGATTATACAGTAGATGAAGAAAATGTAGAGTTAATTTGGAGTGAAGATGATAAACAAGAAGTAGAAAACTATAGACCAACAATAGAAGAATTAGTAATAAGAAAAACAGATGAAGAAACAGGAGAGCCATTACAAGGATGTAAATTCTCAATAGTATTACTAGATGAAGAAGGAAATCCATATGTAAACAAAGAGGGAGAAACAGTATATTTAGTAAAAGATGCAGTAACAGATGAAAATGGAGAATATAGAGTAGAAAAGCCAGTATATGGAACATATAGATTTATAGAGGTAGAGGCACCAGAAGGATATGACTTAGAAGAACAAAATATGGAAGGATATGAATTTACAATAGATGATAATACACCAGATACATTAATATTTGAAGTAACAAATACAGGAGACATAGCAGTAGTAGCTATAGTTGCGATAGCAGTAATATGTATAGCTGGAATAGTATTTGTTGTAGTAAGAAATAAAAGATTAAGTAAAAATAATTAATTAAATGTTAATTTGAATTTTTATTATAAAATACAAGCTAAATTTTTAGCTTGTATTTTTTTATAAAAAATCTATTGAAAAAATTTTTTTTATGCTATAAGATAATATATATAAGTGTTGAGGTGAATTATATGAAAGCAAAAAAAATATTTATAGCATTAATCGCTTTTTGTATGTTTGTTATATGCAGTTATAATTTGATAGCTGCAGAAAATGACAATGAGGTACAAATGGCAGATTATGTAAATAAAGATACGGGAGCTTATGATACAAAGTATACTAATATCCCTGCCGATACGGCTAATAGAGGAAGTGTACTTGGTCAAGAGCATTCTCATGGATATATCTTCTGGGTTAGCTTTAATAATAGATCATATATATCATATTGTATCGGTTATGGTAGAGCTATCAGTGCAGAAGATGTATTGCAAGCATGGCCAGATAAAGATTTAATTAGTGCAAGTGGTAAAGTAATAAGTGATGAAGTAATTGAGCAGTTAGAGTACGTATTAAAATATGGATTTGTTTTAGATACTTCATATTTAAGTGGAGGAACAGCTGCAGAAAGCTTTATGAGAGACTATATGAATAATACTGATTCAGCAGCTCAAGATAAGTATTTTGCAACACAAACAGTAATGTGGGCAACAGCAGATGGTTATTTTAATGATTATGATAGAATGGTTCAAATAATAACTTCATTTTGTAATGGAAAAAATGATAATGGAAATCCTTTAAACAGAGCATTAGATATATATGATAAAGCATATAAGGCATATAATGCTTGTAAGGATGAAAAAGCAGATAACTTTGATAAGACATATAAGATGACATGGGATGAAGATGAAGGAGTATATAAAGCAGTAATAACAGAAGATGATTATAAATATATGTTAGATAATGTAATAACTGGAAAAGTAACTTCATCAAATAGTAATTTAAAATTTAAAGTAGAAGAAAATAAGATAACTATTACATCAAGTACAGTTGTTGGATCAGAATCATCACCAGTTAATTGTACATTTACAAGAAAAGTTGGAGATAATGAAGGTACAGTTTTCTTTGGACAAGCAGATACATCTGCAGCTGGAGATGATCCACAACCAGTAGCTGTATTTAGAGAAAGTGATATACAAGATGAAACACATAACTTTAAAGTTTATACAGATGCAGGAAGTTTAAAAATTAAAAAAGTTGATACATATGGTGTAGCACATTCAGGAGCAAAATTTAATGTTACTGGTAATGGTCTTGAATGGAATATTACTACTGGTAGTGATGGAACTTATACTATAAGTAACATTCCTTCTGGAACTTATACTATAACTGAAACAAGTGCACCCGATGGAATGATAATTGAAGAAGATAAAAAGACATCAACTGTAAAAGTAAGTAGTGGTGAAACTGTAACATATACAAAAGAAAATCCTTATCCAAAGGGTAGTGTTAGTTTAGTAAAATATGATGCAGATAATAGAGGAAATACTTTAGGAGATGCAACTTTAGCTGGTGCTGTATTTAATTTATATGCTGCAGAAGACATATATGAAGGTACAACAAAGGTATATAGCAAAGATCAGGTTGTAAAGGAAAATATAGTTACAGATGGAAATGGTGAGACTTCTAAAGTATCAGACTTACCAGTAGGAAAGTATTATTATAAAGAAATTAAAGCATCAGAAGGATTTAATATTAATTCAAATATAGTAGAAGTTGAAATATCATTTGGTGGACAATCTGTAGAAGTAATAGCCGAGCAAACTGTTGAAATATCTGAAAAGCCAATATATGGTGATATAGAAATAACAAAGAAATTAAGTGCAACAGACTATGATCCTGAAATAACAATTGATGGAGCACAGTTTAAGGCAACATTAATAAATGATAGAAGCCAGGTATATTATTCAAATATATCAGGTGAAGATGGAATATGTAAAATAGAAGACTTACCTTATGGTACATACGAGATAGAAGAATGTATAGTACCAGTTGAAGGATTAAAAGTAGCTAACTTTAATGTAAAAATTGAAGAAGATGGAAAAGTATATACATATGAAAAAATAGATCCATCAAAAACAATAGGAATAAAAATTAGAAAAGAGGATGCAGACAGAAAAGAAGATGATGCTCCAGATTATACACAAGGAGATGCACATCTAGATGGAGCAGAGTATACATTATATAGAGATGAGAATTTAACACAAGTTGTTGATGTGTTAAGAGTAGATCATAAAGATAGTGAAGGATACTGGTGTGCAGAGTCAGGAACAATAAGATGTGGCACATACTATGTAAAAGAAACAAAAGCACCGGAAGGATATTTACCAGATGAGAATGTATATGTATATTCTCAGCCACCAGAAAATCAAGATGTTGAATATGTACAATTGACACAAGTCTCTAAAGAAGTTGTAATGCGTGGAAGTTTAGAGGTAATAAAGCAAGATAATATATTAGGACAAACAGAAGAAGCAGCGTCCAAGGGAGCAATATTAAGATTAACTCTAAATTCAAATCCAGATAAGTATTATGATGTAACTATAGATGAATATGGATATGGTGAGTTTGTAGAAGAGGAGTCTAGAGAAAAATATTATCCTTATACAATACCATATGGAAAATATACAATATCTGAAATAAAAGAAAGTGATAGTGGAGAAAGTACACATTGGTTTATACAACCAGAAGAAGTTGTAATAGATAAACAAGGAAAAGAAGAGTACAGAATAGAATCAGATGAACCATTAGAAATTTATTTACAAGTTCAAAAAACAGATAAAGATACTGGAGCAACAGTAAATTTAGCTGGTGCAGAATTTAAAATATGGGATTGTCAAAATAATGAATGGGTAGAAAGATATGATACATCAGCAGATGAAAATATTACTACTTTTGTAACAAATAGTGAAGGATACTTTGTGACACCACAAGCATTACTAGGAGGAGATTATATAATATATGAAATAAAAGCACCAGAAGGATATTATTTACAAGATGAATGGAGACTTCCAGAAAATGAAAATGATATAGGAGTAATAGGTAAAGGCGGATATTATGTAAGATTAGATAAAGCAGCAACTGGTATAGAAACAGATGAGCCAGCACATAAAGTAGAGCTATTCTATGAAGCAGATATACCAAATGAGCCATTAAAAGGAAGACTAGAAATCACAAAAACAGCTGAAAAGTTAGTAGATGTAAGTATGGAACAAACAGAGTATGGTGTTAAATATACACCAGTATGGGATAATTTGCCTGTAGAAGGTGTATCATATGAAATATATGCAGCTGAGGATATAAAATCACCTGATGGAAGAGTAACATATGTACAAAAAGGAACAAAGGTACAAACTATAACAACAGGTGTAGATGGAATAGCTACATCTGGAGAATTATATTTAGGAGAATATGAGATAAGAGAAGTGGATGCACCAGATGGAGTTATAATTAATAATGATATAGATAATGTAGTACTTGAAAATGACAATGAATTAGTAAGAGTAGATACTACAGAACAGGAATTAACAAATAAGAGACAAAAATTATTAATTAGTTTAGAGAAGACTTTTGAAGATGTAAATTTCTCAAATGGAGAAACTATAGAACAAAAAGCTGTATTTGGAGTATATGCAAATGAAGATATAAAAACAGTAAATGGAAATATAATTATAAGAAAAGATGACTTAGTAGATTTAATAGAAGTAAATGGTAATGGAGATGTAACAAGTAAAATAGATTTGCCGGAAGGAAATTACTATGTAAAAGAAATAAGCGTATCATATCCATATACTGTAAGTGATAATATACAAGAAGTAGAAGTAAGATATGATGGAAATGACAGAGAATTTTTAACATATGAACTAGAAGGCGTAGTAAACGATTATGATGAGGCTTCAATAACATTAATAAAATTATCTTCATCATCATTAGGAGATTTGATTTTAAATGGAGATGAAACAGTAGTAGAGAATATTGATGAAAAGGTAAATCAATTATTAGATGAAATAAGAGGAATGACTGACGAAGAAATAGAAGAATATCTAAATGAAAATCAAATACAATTTGTTCCTGGAGCAAAATATAAGATATATACTGATGAAGAATGTACAAAGCCTTTATATATAAAACAAGAAGGAGAAGAAGTTTTCAAAGAGGCTGAGTTAATAACAAATGATACAGGAATGATAAAATTAGAAAATGTTCCATTGGGAGTTTATTATTTAAAAGAAGTAGAAGCTCCTCAACAATATGAAGAAACAAATAGCGTTATAAGAATTGAATTAACTCAAAATAATCAAAATCAAATGGTATATAGAGCATTAGTAGAAAACTCATTAAAAACAGCATACTTAACAAAGGTAGATATATTTACAGGTGAAGAAATACCAAACTGTGAATTTGAAATAAGAAATGAAAATGGAGATGTAATATTACATTCTATAACTGATGAAAAAGGATCAGGATATATACCACTAGATTTATTTGAAGAAGGAAAAACTTATACATATAAAGAAATAAGTGCTCCTGAAAAATATACATTAAATGAAAAAGAATTTGAATTTACAGCACATTTTGATGATGAAGGAAATTGGGCAGTTGAAAAGCAAGTAGTAGATAATACAAGAAAGATATCAACTGTAACTCTTGAAAAAATAGATTCTGCAGATTTAACAACAATACCAAATTGTAAATTCGAGTTAAGAAGTTTAGAAACAGATTATGTATTAGAAGGTGTAACTGATGAAAATGGAATATGTATATTTGAAAATGTACCATATGGAAAATATACATTCAAAGAAATAGAAGTGCCAGAAGGATATATAATTGATACAGAAGAACACGAGATAGAAATAGACTCAGAAGATATGAAAATAAGAGTAACAAATGATAAGGCTCCAGAAACAGGAGATATAGCAGTATTAACATTAGTAGCAGTAGCAACTATTTGTATAGCTGGAATAGCATTTGTTATAATAAAAAATAAAAGATTAAGTAAAAATAACTAATTAAATAGTTTAAATAATTAATTAAAGTCCATAAGTATTCATATATGAATATTTATGGACTATTTTATATAATTAAACATTTATTTATATATTGCATAAAAAAAGTAAATATTATATAATAAAAATATATGATTAAATTAATTTTAGAATGGAGGGAGTAAGTAATAATTTACTAAAACATATGGAAAAGGAAAATAATAAAAAAGTTTCAAAAAATATTAAGAAAAATAAGAAAGAAAATAAAAAAATTGTTTTAAATGAAAAAACATTACAAGAAATAAAAGATACACAGCAAGTGTTAGATATGTATATAGAAGATATTGATGAAAGCTTAAATATGATTGGAAAAGTTGGTAAAAATATAAGAGCAATTATTCCAAGGGACGAAGCATCTAGTGTTGTTGGAGATGACGGATTAGTCGAAGAAAGATTTATATTAAATAAAAAGGGAAAAGTTATACCTGTATGTATTAAAGAGATTTTAAAGGATGAAAATGGCTTTGAGCTTATAATGTCTAAAAAAATATTAGAACTAAAAGTAAGAAGATGGATGTATAAATATTTAAAGCCTGGAATGAAATTAAAAGGTGTTGTAGCGGGCTTGAAGGACTATGCAGCTTTTGTAGATGTAGGCGGAGGAGTAACTGGCATTTTAAAGTTACATGATATGTCTGATTCTATGTTAAATAGTGCATCAGATATGTTTAAGGTAGGTCAAAGAATAGATGTAATTGTAAAGAAATATGATAGAGATACAGGTAGAATAGAGCTTTCATATAAGGAGCTTTTAGGAACATTTGAAGATAATATAAAAAAATTTAAAGAAGGAGATATAGTAGAAGGAATTGTCCGTAATTCAATTAAGACTGGAGTATTTGTTGAGATAGCGCCTAATATATTGGGTATAGCGGATCATGTTAATGGAATTGAATATGATCAAAAGGTATTAGTTAGTATAAAAAGAATTAATTTAGAGAGAAAAAAGGTAAAACTTATTATTATAGGGTAAAATATAAATGCAATCTAGTTTACTAGATTGTATTTTTTAGTATAAAAATAAAGATTTTTAAATAAATTAAACTACTATATTGCATTAAGTTTACATATGAGATATAATAATGATGATAATTAAGTATGAATGGATATTTAATTATCTCTAGTAAACTATACTAGATATACCAAAAAATTTCAAAATTAAATTTAAGGAGAGATGAAAAATGGTAAATGATAAAGAAGTAAAAACTGCTGTATCTCCTTTTGCTGTAAGGCAAGATGAGAAAAAAGTATATGATGGAAAAGAGGGATTTGCATCAATTAACCAGGTAGTTTTTAAGATGGATATGGGATATATAAATGAATCACATATCGATGCCCTAGAAGTAGTTAATGAATTTGGATATGTTACATCAAGACAAGTTACACAAGTACTTGAACTTAGGGGAAAATTAAATGATATTGAGCCAGAAAAAAGACAAACTAAAGTTGCAAAATGGCTTGAGGATTTAACAAAATCTAAGGTAATAGCTAGATATTTTTTCCAAAGTGAGACAGGAAAGAGCTCATATAGAGCATATTGTATAGATAAAATAGCTACATATATACTAAAACAAAGAAATATACCAACAACATGGCAACCTACAGAAAATACAAAACCTGCTTTTGCTGTTAAAAGAAAATTAGCAGGTAACCAAGTAATAATTGCATATATGCAAAAAGTTGGTGCTTTTGTAAGAGCAAACCCTAATGTTTTATTATATTCTAAAAAATACAATGTAAAATTCAAGCCAACAGGTGGTATGGTTACATTAAAGCAAGATAATAAAGAAGTGGATTTTGTTTTTGAGGTTGTAAGAAGAAATGATGATTGGCAAAATATGTTTGCTGAAAAAGTACAATTATATTCAGATTTTTATGAAAATTTTGTAAAAAATGATGCAGGATTTTCAGAAAAACCACAAATTGTATTTGTTGGAGAGGATATACAACATATTGCTGAAATGTTTAGAATTATAAAGAAAGTTGGAATGTTCTTAAAAGATGAAGAAATGTACTTTACAACTGAGCTAAGACACTTAGAAGAAACATTGGAAAATAGTATAAGCGTATTTGAATTAGAAAAAGATGGTAAAAAATATAAAGTAGTTACTAAGCCATTAGATATATTAAAACCTGGAGAGAATAAAGCTGCTACTACTAGATTAAATGAAGATGTTAAATATAATTCTAATATGATAATAGAGTAATAGTAATTAAATAATGTATATTGCATTACTAATAAAAAAGATGGAATGATAAAGTCCATCTTTTTTTATAATTATATAAATTTATTTGAATTTATAGTAATATGAATTTAGAAAAAAATAGTCCCACTAGAAAATCTAGTGGGAACCAATCTAAAATGAAAGGTATTAAAATAGATGATGACTATAATATACCATATGATTTTTATAAATGCAATAAAAAAGTTAAAAAAAGTCGAAAAAAGTAGAAAATGTAACATAAGTGAAATAAATCTTTTTAGAAAAATAAATAAATTTAGTACTTTACAATAAAAAGGCTCTGTGGTATAATAGAAACATATTAATACAAAGATAGAATAAATAATAATTAACAAAGACTATGACGAGGAAGAGTAATATTAAATGAAATATCAAGCGAGTTGGGGATGGTGTTAGCCCTTCTAAAGTAATTTAATATGAAAATCACCTCTGAGTTGCAGGCTGAAATATTAGTAAGCTGAGCCGTATTCCTTACGTTATAAAGGGCACATATGATGGTATGTTGTATATTAAGGTGGTTATTATTTTGTATATATTATATTATGTTGATATAATCGTACATTCCTTATATACAGGTATGTGCGTTTT
>CALXBV010000088.1 GCA_944386635.1 uncultured Clostridia bacterium | reverse complement strand
AATTTTTATAATAGGAATATACGGTACCATAGCTTGAGACTATAGTACCAAAATGCTCATTTGCCATAACATTACACCATGGAACTGGAGTATCTGTATTTAAAATATGATATTCATCTCCACTTTGGTTAAAACCTCCATACATATTAAATGCTTTATAATTTAGCTCGTCATTACTCATATTTTCATATACCTCCTCAATAAATAAGCCTCCTATTTATTTTCCTTTTCTTCTTCTTCTTTATTAATTAGTTCAACTGAACTTTTTTCTTCATTATTTACATATAAAAACTCACTTATATCTTGTATATATCTTCTTGCTAAAAATGATAGTAATGTTATCTCCTGTTTATTTAAGTTATTTAGATTTAAGACATATATATTTCCCCTCGTATAATCCATATATACAGCTCTATCAAGTCTTTGCTTTACATATGAATATATAGGTCCATTTTCTCTTATTTTCTCATCTATAATAACAACAATATCCAAATCTATCTTTCTATTTTTTACGTAATCCATAAATCTTATTACTTCTGTTATTATTCCTGCATTCTTTATACTATCAATAAATACTAGAATAATTGGTAAATCCCCTGATATAGAATATTTCCAAAGTATTGACTGATTCAATGATTCACTCCAAAATACAGCATCATCTTTTTGAGATTTTTTATTAAATAATACTTCTTTTAATATATTATTATATATCTCAGCTTTAGTAGGCTCTAAATTTAAGTATCTAGCTATTACTGAGTTTAGTTCTGCAGTTAGTCTAAACTGATCTTCTATTCCTTGTTCGTCTAAACTTACAGCTGCATTAGATATCTTATATTTTGTATCAGATGCTCCAACCATATAGTAAAAATCCTGTCTTTCGTAAGGGTCAAGTATCATTTTTCCTCTAAATGAAAGTACTGGCCAAAGCGGATATCTTGTAAGCTCTCCATTATATGCATCCAAATCATTATCATATAATTTTTTCTTTTCTGTTTCAAAATCTTTATCTAAACTAACCCCTATAAGTTTTGCAAATACATATAATTCACTATCATCATCGCTTCTTTTACTTGCAACTAAAGTATCAAGTTCTTTATCATAATATGTTTCAACCTTCAAATTACTAAATGAAGGATGAACTAAATTTGTCATATAATCAGTTAAAGCAGGTTCTATATATGTATTAACTAATATTTCATGTCTAGTATTAGTTGTATTATAAATACTAATCTTTCTTAACTCAACATTGTATTCAGGTGATACACATATATCTGTTGTAACTTCAATATCTCCAAGCGACAATGAGCATTCAACTTTATTTAGTGAACTTACCCATTTGCACTTTTGAGTATCTTTATTATATTTACTATGTATATTACAATCTGATACAGATACCATTTTAGAAGTAGTAAGATCCGTTACATATACATAGTTACCTGTTGAATTGGGATCACTATAACTTTGTCTATTTACTATTTTATCTTTATATCTTAAATATGTAGCTCCAGTATTAGTAATTATTGATGACAATCTTGATCCTCTTAAAAATGCTATATTCATTTTAGTACTTGCATCATTTAAAGTTGCATATCTTTTATCTGCATATGTATAGCTTACATATGTTGTAAATTTATTTATATCTTTTTGCTTAAATTGATTTTCTTTATCTCTTGTCTTCTTTTGAACATTTACTCTAATTCTTTCTCTTTCCTTTAATAGTATTTCGGCAGCCTCAATACATTCGTTTTTATGGAACCTATTTCTTATAATTCCATTATTTATATAATTATTAATAGCAGTTAGTATCATACCTTGGTGATGAGCCATATATGTTTTTATAACTTCATGATCTACATTATCATGTAAGTTTTCTTTTGTATAATCTATAGATTCATAAAAGCCAAATGATGAATATAATCCAAGATTTTTTAATACTTTTAAATTATTGTATACCTTTTTTGGTGAAAGCTCAACCATTAATATTGATGCATAAGGTGCTACAACTAAAGAAGAGTTTAATCCTCTTTTTAATCCAAGCCATGGTATACCAAATGATTTATATTGATAATTTAAATCTGTATCTCTTTTAGCATATGCTGCTTCAGATATTCCAAAAGGAACTTTGTTTTTCTTTGCATATTTTACTTGTGAATATCCACAGAAAAACATAGACTGATCAATTAAAGTATATGGATACGATTTCATAAATAAATATGGCATAAAATACTCAAAAGCCGTTCCAGCCCATGACATAAGTCCTTTATATCCATCCACATCAATCATATTTCGAGCAAGTGCAAACCAGTGTTTAGATGTTACATCTTTTTTAGCTATAGCAACTATACTTGTTATTCTATTTTCTGACATTAGCATGTCATAATAACTATCCACCAATACTCCTTGTTCTACATCAAATCCAATTGAGAATAAGTTCCTTTCTTGTGAATATAACACACTAAAATCCGTATCATCTATTAAATTGTCAGTATATACAATAAGTTGATCTATTGCCTCAGTAAATTTATCAACATTAGTTCCAGGCATATAATTATATAATTTGTTTTTCTCATCGATTAAAAATTCTTTCATTACATATAATGAAGCTACAAAATTACCACTATCTACTGTAGATATAAATCTAGGTCTTAATGGCTCTAAAGTCTTTATATTGTACCAATTATATAAATGTCCATGCCATTTTTCTAACTTATTAATTGTATTATATGTTTTTACAAGTCTTTCTATTGTGTCTTCTTTTGTAATAAATCCTAAATCATATGCATTTAGGATAGCAAGTAAACCAAATCCTATATTAGTCGATGAAGTTCTACTTGCAATTTTATACCTTCTATTTTCCTGAAAGTTATCTGTTGGCAAATAATTATTAGTATCATTCATCATACTATCAAAAAATCCCCATGTTTTCTTAGCTATTGCCAAAACATTTTTTTCTTCATTTTTATCCAATCTTCTTATTCTACCAAATAAATGATCTTTTCCTAGTAAGAAAGCAAAGAAAGGTGCAAGTGCAAATGATAAACTAACAAATAACTTGAAATCTACAATTACAATATTACTTGTATGGATTGCAAATGGTAAAAGAAATATAACTAATGCAATTATTACATTAATACTCATATTTCTATAATAAAAAGATAATTTATTTTTTGATTGCTTTTCAAGCATCTCTCCTGTTGTCCATTCAAGAAGCTTTTTATGAGATATCAACATTCTATATATAGATAATCCAAAAGCACTTAAACATATATATGATTTGTACGGAATAGTTACAAAATTAAAGCACATAGTAAGTAAATCTGCACTTATTCCATGAATCAAAGGAATATACTGTAATTCTTTTTTATGTGTTTTTTTACCATAAAGTAACATATCTAAAAACGATATAAAATATCCTGTATTAATAGCAAAAAAACTAGCAAACACTGTATATATAAAAGCTTTATCTGATATAAATAAAGAAATTATTATAGCAAATAAGGCAACAACATCTAGCATTGGTCTTCTTATATTATCAAAAATTTTCCATTTAGAAAGTATTGAAAGCTTTGATTTTGGACTTAAAAGCCAACGAATTATCTGCATATCTCCTCTATACCATCTATGATTTCTTTTCATATATGCAATATAATTATTTGGAAAACCGTCTTGAACTTCTACGTCTGATGCAAGACCAGCTTTTATAATAGATCCTTCAAGTAGGTCATGACTAAGTACAAGATTTTCTGGAATTTGTGGTGCTACTAACCTGTCGAATAAAGCTATATCATATATTCCTTTACCACAAAATATAGCCTCTTTAAATGCATCCTGATATGTATTTGATATAGCATTAGTATATATATCTATACCACCAAATCCACCAAAAAGCTTAGCAAATAAACTTCTATTTGCAGACTCAATATCTAAGCTTACTGAAGGTTGTATAAGTCCAAATCCCTCTACTACTCTTGTCTTCTTTTTATTTAATATAGGCTTATTTAATGGATGTGCCATAATAGAAATCAAATCCTTAGCACTATTTAGTGTTAAAGATGTATCTTCATCTATAGTAATTGCATATTTACATTTTGCAATATCATCATATATAAGATACATTGCTGCGTCTTTTTCTTTTTGAGACATCTTTCCAAGTACTAATCTATCAAATTGTAAAAGGCCTCCTCTTTTTCTTTCCCATCCCATATATGAGCTCTCGCCTTTTGAATAAACACGTTTTCTATACATAAAATTAAATATAACATGATCATCTTTAGGATACTTTTTATTTAATTCATCTAATCTCTTTTTAGCATATTCTACTATATCTTTATCCATTTTTATTACAGGCGTATCTGAAGCCACACAATCACCAAGCAACATATAATATATGTTTTTTGATGTATTAGATAAATAAGTAACCTCCATTTTCTCGATCATCTTATCTAGTTTATCTAGTGAAGAAATTATTGTAGGCATAACAACATACGTTTTGTTATTATCATCTACATTCTTTGAAAAATCAAATCTAGGTAAAATTTTAGGTTTTACTGTTTTTCTGATAAAATAATTAACAACTTTGTCTGCAAGTTCCAAATAAAAAGAAAATGATATAATTATTGCAGATATTGTTAAAAACAAGTTTGTTGGATTTATTAATTTACAAGTAAATATTGTAAGACTAATAGCAATCAAAAGTAATGATAAGATATATAAACCTGATCTTATTGGTACAAAAAACTTATATAAAAGCTTTTGTGATAAACCTGATTTTCCTAATTCTTCTTTTAATAAATACTTTTGATCTCCTATCAAGAAAAATCCTACATGCTTCTTATATTTCTTAGAGCAAATCACAGCTTTTTTAGCGACGTATACTTCTGACAAATCATATTTTTTAGCGAGTTTTATTATATATTCTCTGTATCTTCCTTTAGTTTTATAATCGCATTTTTTAAATTCATCTGTATAGTCACCCATTAAAGTCTCATCAATTTTATTTACTGCTTCAAAAATCTCTCTAAAATTCAATCCTTGAAGTATTTTAAATGAAGATATTGCCTTTCCCATATAATCAGTTGTTTTGGCTATTTCCATATGTTCTTTAACAATAGCTTCCTCTATAGAGAATCCTAATTTTGATGCCTCTTCTTGTAACTGATCGTAATACTTTTCCCCCTCAGTTCCCATCTCTTTTAATCTATAAGACATATACTCAACAAAAGCTGTATTTGTACTTTTTATCTTTGATAAATCAGATAGCTTACTATCTTTACTAACACCTCTAAAAAATTTTAATTCACCCTTAAAATTGCCTATTTTTTTATTTCCTAAGATGTTTTCTACTTCAATCTTTTTTAGTTGAGAATTTGTTATATTAACAGCAATTCTTGCTATAAATTTTATTAACGCTATCTTAAGCATTAATACAAATAAATCTAGTTCTTCAGAAGTTAAATAAGTTAGCTTCTGATGTTCTCTTAAGCAATTATAAATTATATTTTTATCTATATAACCCTTATTATTTTCTACTAGTTCATAAGCCAAATAAAAAATAGCAACACACTTTTGATTATCATGTGTTTTTATAGCGGGTAACCTTTTATTCTTTAATACTTTACTATTATCTACTACATCACCATATTGCTCTTCTATAATATACATATTATCTAAAAGCCATTGACCAGCTGAATGCATTTGTAATTTCAAATCATAAGTTTTAACTAGAATTTTATAGGTTTTAGATATAATTTTATAATCTTTTTGTGCCTCTTTAAAAATTCCTCTAAGTGTCCTTTTCATTCAAACCAAACCTTTCATATATATTTTTTACATCTAAGATTATTATATAATAAACATTTATGTTTTGCAACATAAATTCTGCTAATAAATACCATATTTTTACAAAAAAATGCATACAATAATAGTGTATGCATTTTAGATATTTTTTATTTTAAAAGATATATATTCAAATTTATTTTTATGTTTTGTTATACATCTTCAATTGATATAAAGTTGATATCATTTTTTCATTCATACAAGAAAAAATGATAGACAAATGTCTATCACATTCTTCTTATTTACCTTGTTGTCTAAATCTTTGTGTAGGATCTAATATTTTCTTTCTTAGTCTAATATTTCTTGGAGTTACCTCTACTAGTTCATCATCCCCAATAAACTCAAGTGATTGTTCAAGTGACATTATTTTAGGTGGAACTAATTTTAATGCATCATCACTACCAGATGCTCTAGTATTTGTTAAGTGCTTTTCTTTACATACATTTATAGTAAGATCATCACTTCTTGAATTCTCTCCAACTATCATTCCAACATATACTTCTGTGCCCGGTCCAATAAATAAAGTTGATCTCTCTTGTGCTTGTAAAAGACTATATCCTGTTGCTTTTCCTTGCTGAAATGCTATAACT
>CALXBV010000087.1 GCA_944386635.1 uncultured Clostridia bacterium | reverse complement strand
GAGACTTTATTAAACGCTATTGTAAAAGCAAAACCTGCCGCTGCTAAAGGTACATACTTAAAATCTATTGCTATATCAACAACAATGGGCGTAGGTATAAAAATAAACCCAAGACAGTAAGTGGAATTTTCCATAAATCTTACCGAGGTTTTTAATATTGTAACGGAACATAAGTTTTTGTTAGATACTTAAAAATCTCGTAGGTGTCTGGCAAAAACTTTTTTTGAATTTAAGGAGGTGTCAAAAAAATGCCAAGTGAGAAAATACTAGAACAAAAGAAAGCAAAAGTAGAAGAACTTTCTGAAAAATTTAAAAAAGCTAAAATGATTGTTTTAACTGAGTATAGAGGTATTACTGTTGAAGATGATACTAAGTTACGTACTCAAGTTAGAGCAGATGGTAATGAATATTGTGTAGTTAAAAACTCTACAATTTTATATGCTTTAAAAGCAGCTGGAATTGAAGGAATTGATACATTAGAAGGACCAACAGCTGTTGTTATTGGATATGAAGATTATGTTGCACCTGCAAAAGTTGTAAATGATTTTGCAAAGGATCATGATTTTTATACTATTAAAGCTGGTATAATGGATGGAAAATTAATAGATGTTGCTGAAGTTAAAAAGCTTGCATCTTTACCATCAAAAGATACTTTATACTCTATGCTTGCTTCTGCATTACTTGGAAATATACGTAATCTTGCAGTTGTACTTGATCAAGCTAGAGAAAAACAAGCAGAAAATGCTTAATTTAAATTGTAAAATTATTTTATTTATATATAGGGAGGAATTTAAAATGGAAAAAATAGAAAAATTAGTTGAAGAAATTGAAAAATTAACAGTTATTGAACTTTCTGATTTAGTTAAAGCTAATGAAGAAAAATTTGGAGTAAGCGCTGCTGCTGCTGTTGTTGCTGCAGGACCTGCTGCTAGTGGAGCTGCTGCTGCAGAAGAAAAAACAGAATTTAATGTTGTATTAAAAGAAGCAGGTGCTACAAAAATTGCTGTAATCAAAGCAGTTAGAGAAGCTACAGGATTAGGATTAAAAGAAGCTAAAGATTTAGTTGATGCTGCTCCTAAGACTATAAAAGAGAATATGCCAAAAGAAGATGCTGAAAAACTAGTAGAAGCTTTAAAAGCTGCTGGTGCTACAGTTGAAATGCAATAATTTATTGCTTTAAAAAGAGATGAATTTTCATCTCTTTTTTTATATAAAAAAACTGCTACTTTTGTAGCAGTTTAACTATTTTCTATTAGAAATTTAAAGAGTATACATTTTATTTTATATATATCATATTGTTCAGTATTAAAAAAGTGGTAATATGATGTTGAATTTTTTAAACATCTTCTGAGCTTTGGAATATAAGTTCTGATTATATTTTTTATCTTGTTTATAGAGTTATTTTTATAATAACTAGATAAGCTTATAAGAGAAAATATAATAAGTCTTGTGTCTGAATTAAGTAATCTATATTCTGGTTCTATTTTAAAATATCCGTTTAATATAGTTGGATCTTTTTCTGCTTCTATAAAATTGTTGTTATATATAAGATTATATTTTTTTATTGCCATTTCTTTACTAGTATAATTTTTATTTATTTTATTAAATTCATAAAAACTCTTTAAAGCTATTGCTATATAATAGTTGGTGTAAAAAGTTAATCTCTTATTATCTTTACATCCATCTTCTATTAGTATAGATATAGTTGCAATAGAAATTTTAAGTGCATCTATTAAAACTTCATTTTTAAATTTAAAATTATCACTCATAATATATACCTCCTTTAAAATATTAATTTTTAAGTAAATATATTAATGTTAGTATATTATATATTAATATAAAAAGAAAAACAAGTGCTAAGCAGCACTTGTAAGTATATTATTTACTTTTTCCATTACGAAATTTTTTTCTTTTCCTGTCAAGGGTTCTTTTAATGCTTCAAATTCTTTTAATATTTTCTTAGTAGAATTTGAAATTTCATACGCATCATAATTTTCTGGTTCAAAGATTCTTAACATGAAATTTTCTCTAAACAATTTCTCGATTTCCATAGATGCGAGTTTAGAAAATATGCATCTTTTATAATTAGATATATATTCAATAGCTGTATTTATTGCACAGTTATATATAAAAGTACTTCTTTCATTTATTGAATATTCATTTGACAATTTATCTACACATTCATCTTTTTGATATAATAGATAAGCTAAAAAATTTCTTAATACGATGTCAATTGTTTTTTCATTATTTTTTTTAATAAAATTTATCATAAAAAACTACCTCCATAAATATTAATTAACGAATAGTATACATAAAACTATATAATATTATATATTAATTTTGACAAAATGTCAATAATTTGTTTATATTTAAGAATTAATATGATATAATATATATATGGGGATGTAAGGTTTCGACGGATCTTTGAAGATACTATAAGCGAGTAGTGGATTCTCGTTGGCCACTATAAAAACGAGAAATTAAAATTAAACGCAGATAGACAATTTGCAATGGCTGCTTAGTTTATAGCGGCAGTTTTTATTGGTTTTGCTAGAGAACTGATAAGGGCTTCATAATTATCTAGCTAACAAATTTATCTGATGATTGTAGGATAAAGGGTAAAAGCATTCATATTATTACATTTTTTGTAAATGTTTTATTGTAGTAATATTATTTAAACATTTACTGCACTCGGAGAAAGTAGTATTAACGAATTTTCGGACGTGAGTTCAACTCTCACCATCTCCACCAAAATTTTATAAAAAACTCGAGCTACTATCTGAGATTTTGAGTTTTATTATGTCAATATATTATAATATAAGACTTGACAAGGCTATTAAAAATGAATATAATAATATTAATTATTTTTTAGCAAGGACGGGCTTGGCAACCTAACAGCTATTTACAGTTAATTAAAGAGAACAAAGTATGGTGGGACAGCGTTTATATACGCCCATACAAAATTTGTTCTCTTTTTGTTTTTTTATAAAGGAGATGATTAAAATGGAAAAACTAACTATGGAAGAAATTTCAAGTTATTGTAAACATTATGGATTTATTTATCCTGGTAGTGAAATTTATGGAGGTTTTGCTAATACATGGGACTTTGGACCATTAGGAAGTAGAATGATAAATAATATTAAAGATTGTTGGAGAAAAAGATTTGTACAACAAAAAGAAGATTCATATGAGATAGACTGTGGTATTATAATGAGTCCAAAAGTTTGGGAAGCTTCTGGTCATGCTAAGTCTTTTAATGATCCACAGGTCGATTGTAAAGAATGTAAAAAAAGGTATAGAGCAGATCATCTTATATCATCTTTTACTAAAGAAGTTAATCCAGATTTAATGACATATGAAGAGATGAACAAATATATTAAGGAAAATATTAAATGTCCTAATTGTGGAAAAAGTAATTTTACTGATTTAAAAGAATTTGACTTGATGTTTAAAACATATAGAGGTACTATCAGTGGTAAAAAAATGGAAATATATTTAAGACCTGAGACTTGTCAAGGAGAATACATTAATTTTCAAAATGTTCTAAGAACGACTAGAGAAAGATTGCCATTTACTATTGCACAAATTGGTAAAAGCTTTAGAAACGAAGTAACTCCTGGTAATTTTTTATTTAGGACTATTGAATTTGAACAGATGGAATTACAGACTTTTTGTAAGCCTGGTGAAGACCAAGAAATATTTAAATTTAATAGGGAACAATCTATGAAATTTTTAATTGATTTAGGGATAAATCCAAAAAACTTAAGATTTAAAGATCATGATAAATTAGTTTTTTATGCAAGTGCTGCAACGGACATTCAGTATAAGTTTCCAACCGGATGGGATGAACTTTGGGGTATTCATAATAGAACAAATTATGATTTGGCTCAGCATTCAAAATTTTCTGGAAAAGACTTAAGCTATTTAGATCAAGAGACTAAGGAAAAATATATACCATATGTATTAGAAACATCAGTAGGTGTAGGTAGAATGATGCTTACATTTTTATGTGATGCATTAAATAATGAGACATTAGAAGATGGTAGTATAAGGGAAGTGTTAAAAATTCATCCGGCACTTGCTCCATATAAGGTAGCTGTTTTACCGCTTATTAAGAAAATTCATAATGAAAAGGCAAAAGAAGTTTATAATAAATTAAATAATTATTTTATGTGCACAATGGATGATTCTTCATCTATAGGTAAAAGATATAGAAGACAAGATGCAATTGGTACTCCATTTTGTATAACTATTGATGATAGTACATTAGAAAATAATACTGTTACTGTCAGAGATAGAGATACTATGAAACAAATTACAATGGATATCGATAGCTTACCATTTTATGTAATTGATAAGACAATGTTTTAATTAGTTATTAAATAGATTTTTAATATAAAAAATTGGGGTAATTTATTACACTAAAAAAGTACTAGTTATTAAGTAAACTAGTACTTTTTAAATTATTTTTCTTTAAAAATACATCTAAATAAAAATCTTACAAATGGTCCTGCATAAAATATTTGCCAGCATAGTGCCATTGGAAAATTCAAAATTGATGTTTTAATCCAGGTTGAAAATATATTTTCTATTCCTGTAAAGCCAAATAGGATAGATCCTATAAAACTCATAATAGGACACATAAAACATACAATTATTGCAGATGTAATTACAGTTATAATTATAGGTTTTTCTGTTTTTGGATCAACTAATTTAAAAGCTATTTTTTTTGCTAAATTTCCTATTAAGAAAAATTCTAGTAAAAATGCTATTATTCCCATTATTGGTAATTCTTTAAAAGCCATTATAAATGTAGCATTAGTTAAACCTCCTGTATTTAATGCTGTGTTATAGCAAATCATTGCATAAACCATAACAATAACCATTATAATTGTAAAAATAAAATCTTGAAATCTTGTTTTAGGCATAAAAAAACAACTCCTTTCTAAAATAATGAAATTATACTAATATGTGATTGTTCGTTAATCATTATTTTAAATAATGTGTCGTTTCTAATTATAACCATATATATAATCTAGTATAAATTATATCATAATTTTTGTTTTTATGTAATAGTAAAATAAAAAAATTTTCAAAAATTAGCACTCTCGTATTGAAAGTGCTAAAATAAAGTGGTATAATATTAAATGTATAAAAATTAAACTTATATTGTTTAATATATTATCTAATTATAAAAGGAGGGATAATTATGAATGCACAGAATTTTACCCAAAAATCAATAGAAGCTATTCAAAATGCTCAGAGTATTGCAATACAAAATCAAAACCCACAAGTAGAAGTAGAGCATATATTACTTGCATTACTCGAACAAGATAATAGCTTAATTAAAGAACTTATAAAGAAAATGGGAGTAATAGAAAATTTTGAAAGTGATATAAGAAGAAGAGTTGAAAATATGCCTAGAGTGTCTGGAACTGCTAGACCAAGTAATGGTATATATGTATCTCAAGATGTAGATATAGTACTTCAAAATTCTGAAAATATTGCTAAAAAAATGAAAGATGAATATGTGTCTGTAGAACATATAATGCTTTCAATTATAGATAATGCAAATGGTGAATTAAAAGAAATATTAAAAAGATATAATATAACTAAAACAGCATTTTTAAAAGTGCTATCTAGCGTTAGGGGAAATACAAGAGTTACAACAGATAATCCAGAGGAAACATATGATGCACTAAAAAAATATGGTCAAAATTTAGTTGAGCTTGCTCGTAATCAAAAGTTAGATCCTGTAATAGGAAGAGATAATGAAATTCGAAATGTAATTAGAATACTTTCTAGAAAAACAAAGAATAATCCATGCTTAATTGGTGAGCCAGGTGTCGGTAAAACTGCTATAGCTGAAGGACTTGCACTTCGTATAGTAAGAGGCGATGTCCCAGAAGGACTTAAAGACTGTACTATATTCTCTTTGGATATGGGATTGCTTATTGCTGGAGCAAAATATAGAGGTGAATTTGAAGAAAGATTAAAAGCTGTTTTACAAGAAATAAAAAAGAGTGAAGGAAAAATAATACTATTTATAGATGAAATTCATACTATTGTTGGAGCAGGAAAAACTGATGGTGCAATGGATGCAGGCAATATATTAAAGCCAATGCTTGCAAGAGGTGAACTACATTGCATAGGCGCAACAACTTTAAATGAATATAGACAATATATAGAAAAAGATCAGGCATTAGAAAGACGTTTTCAACCTGTAATGGTAGATGAGCCTACTGTAGAAGATACTATTACAATACTTAGAGGATTAAAAGAAAGATATGAAGTATATCATGGAGTTAAAATATCAGATAGTAGTCTTATAGCTGCTGCTACTTTATCTAATAGATACATAACAGATAGATATTTACCAGATAAGGCAATAGATCTAGTAGATGAAGCTTGTGCTATGATAAAAACTGAAATGGAATCAATGCCAACTGAACTTGATGAAGTGTCTAGAAAGATAATGCAACTTGAAATAGAAGAAACTGCATTAAGTAAGGAAAAAGATGAGATCTCTAAACAGCGTTTAGCAAATATAACAAAAGAGAAGGCAGAACTTAAATCTAAATTTGATGGCATGAAAGCAAAATGGGAAAATGAGAAAGAGGCAATAGGAAAAGTTCAGAAATTGCGTGAAGAGATAGAGAGTGTAAATGCTCAAATTGAAAAAGCAGAAAGAAACTATGAACTAAATAAAGCTGCTGAATTAAAATATGGTAAATTGCCACAATTACAACAACAATTAAAAGTTGAAGAAGAATTATCTGAAAAAAGTAAAGAAGATGGACTTTTAAGAAATAAAGTAACAGAAGATGAAATTGCAAAGATAGTTTCTAGATGGACAGGAATACCTGTAGCAAAGCTAATGGAAGGAGAAAGAGAGAAAATTCTTCATCTAAGTGATTTATTACATAAGAGAGTTATAGGTCAAGATGAAGCAGTTGAAAAAGTATCTGAGGCAATTATGCGTTCTAGAGCAGGTATTAGTGATCCACGTAAACCAATAGGATCTTTCTTATTTTTAGGACCTACTGGTGTTGGTAAAACAGAACTTGCAAAGTCACTTGCAGAATGTCTTTTTGACGATGAACGTAATATGGTAAGAATTGACATGTCAGAGTATATGGAAAAATATTCTGTATCTAGACTTATAGGTGCACCTCCAGGATATGTAGGATATGAGGAAGGTGGACAATTAACAGAGGCAGTAAGGAGAAAACCATATTCTGTAGTTTTGTTTGATGAGATAGAAAAAGCACATCCAGATGTATTTAATATATTACTACAAGTATTAGATGATGGTAGAATTACAGATTCACAAGGAAGAACAGTTGACTTTAAAAATACAATAATTATATTAACATCTAATTTAGGTTCAGAATATATATTAGATGGAATAGAGCCAGATGGAACTATATCTCAAGAGGCAAAAGATAAAGTTAATATGCTTTTGAAAAAGAGCTTTAGACCAGAATTTTTAAATCGTTTGGATGAAATAGTATTTTATAAACCTTTAATGAAAGATGAGATATCTAAAATATTAGATCTACTTATCAAAGATTTAGAGAAGAGATTAGAGGATAAACGTATTACCTTAGAATTAACACCAAAAGCAAAAGATTATTTAATAGATAATGGCTATGATGAAGTTTATGGTGCAAGACCATTAAAAAGATTTGTTCAAAAGAAACTTGAAACTCTAATTGCTAAGGAAATACTTGAAGAAAAAATATTACCTAATACTAAAGTAAAAATAGATTTTAATGGAACAGAATTAGTTGTTAAATAATGAAAAGAATACGCCTAAAATTTAAATTTTAGGTGTATTTTTTAGTAACAAAAATTATATATATTAATATAATATAGTATCGTGTATTGGAGGAATGTATATGTATCAAGATTATAATAATATATATAATAGAAGATATGGATATCCATATTTTAGAAGAGAAAAAACAGCTGTTGATGACGAAATAATAACATTATCCGAAGCTATAGACTTAATAAGAAGATCAATAGGGGATGAAAAAAATGATGAGATATTTTATAATGCATTAATTGAAAAGGCTCCAGATGAAAATGCAAAACAAATAATAACAGATATTAGAGATGATGAAAAAAATCATAATGAAATTTTAAGATTTATATATAGTAATATAACAGGTGAAGTTCTTAATGATGTAAATAATACTAATGGAAATAGTACTATGAGTGAAGAAACTACATATGCTCAGGATTTGGAAAAAGCATTATTTGGAGAATTAGATGCTGTTAAAAAATATAGGAAGATAATGGGAGCAATGCCTTCTAGTAAAATGCAGACATTAATTATGGCTATATTAACGGATGAATTAAGGCATGCTAATAAATATAATTATTTAATACATAAAGCTCATGTCTAATGCATATAAAAAGATAGAATAATTCTATCTTTTTATATTGACTTTAGTATATTATTATATTATAATATATTAATATAAGGAGAGAATATTATGAAACAGCAGATAACTGAGATGTCTAATATTTTTAGGATATTATCAAATGAGGTACGTTTATGCATTTTAGTAAATCTATGTGATGGTAAAGAAAAAAGAGTAAGTGATCTTCAATGTTGTGCACAAGCTTCACAATCGTTTGTATCACAACAATTATCTAAATTAAAAGATTTAGGTGTGGTTAATTCACATAGAAAAGGTGTGGAGACATACTATTATTTATCAAATAATATAATATGTGATATAATAAAAAAAGTAGGTTTAGTAAATAATAAATGTAAAAGTAATAAGGAGGAGATATAAATGCTAAAACATGTAAATTCACAAAATTTTGAAAAGGAAGTTATTAATTCTAAAAGGGCTATTTTAGTAGATTTTTTTGCAACTTGGTGTGGTCCTTGTCAAATGCTTGCACCTGTATTAGAGAAAATATCATCATCTAGAGCAGATTTTGATATAGCAAAAGTAGATATAGACGAAGCACAAGATTTGGCATATAAATATGGTATTCAAGTAGTTCCTACAATGGTTATTTTTAAAGATGGAAAGGTAATGAAAAAAATAGAGGGATATCATGATGAAAATGAAATAGCATCACAAATGGCAGATTACGTATAAGATTAATACAGGGGGAATTTTATGAAAGGATATATTTTAAATCCAGATAAAAAATATGTAGAAAAAATAATTGAAGGTATATATAAAAAGAATGGACATTGTCCATGTAGAGTTAATGTAGATGAAACTACACTTTGTCCATGTGATGAGTTTGTAAAAAAAGGAATATGTAAGTGCAAATTATATATACCAATTGATAAAAATAAAGACTGATCTATATTACTCATAGGTCAGTCTTTATTAAGTGTTTATTAAAAAATAGATATAGTATTGAATATTTTAATAAATTGTGATACACTTTCGTATATAGAGGTGTTATTAATGAAGCTAAGTGATCTTGATAATAAATTTACTGATAAAGCTTATAGAATATTAAGTAATATTATAAAAATACAAAAAGATTTAGATTTTACAAGAATAGATGATTTAAGAAAAAAAAGTAAAAATATATTACAAAGCAATGGGATTTTTGAAGATAAAAGAAATTGTATTATATATCAGATGGTTGAAGATGAGCTACATAAACTTGAGGACAGTATTAGTATGTATAATCAAGATAATTTAGAAGATATGACACATATAAAAGTAGATAATGGTATAGAAAATATATCATACAAGATAGAATGTTTAGAGCAGGATGACAAGTTCACATATTTAGATGATGAATATATACCTTCTAGAAAAGTAAATGAGAATAGAATAAAAAACATTATTTTAAATTATTTAGGTAATTATAAAGCAAACATCGTTAATAATTTAGTTAGAAATGGTTATAGTCAAAACACTATAGATTCTATAGAAGAGCAAATAGAAAAAAATATGTATAAAGATTATGCTAATATTTTAGCAGAGAAAATAACACAAGATGGAATAAAGAATTTAAACTTACTAGATGAGTCATTAAAAGATTTAACAAATAATACTTTAGAAGAATTAGAGGAAAGATATAATTGTCAAAAAAACGGAATAGTATATGATGAGTTTAAAGAGAAAAGAGCTGCTTTAAAAGAGAAAGCAAAGAAAATAAATTATTTAATGAGTCAAATTGATATGATTGATAAAAAAATAAGTAAAATTACACCTGGTAAAGTGATAATAAATAATAATTAAGCTAGAGGTGAAGTATGAAAAGAGAAAGAAGTTTACTTGTTGTAAATGATGATAATATAATAAGTAAAATAATAAGAAATTTAAAGAAGTTTTTAGGAATAAAGCAAGAGGAATATAAAGAAGAATGTAATAGAACAGCACCAATAATTAAAGAGGAAAAAATAGAGAGAAAAATTAAAAGAAATTTTTCTGTAGAAGATTTAGCTAGTATCGAGTCCAATGTTTCTAATAACATAGACTATATAGATAACTTGAATGAAGATGAACTGGACTCTTTAGATGAATACTATGACATTAGAATTAATGAGCTTGAAGCAATGCTAAATGATAAAAAGTCTGGATATTATAAATTAGTCTCAGCTAGTAAAATGAAAGAGCTTTAAAAATGAAGAAAATACTTCATTTAAAAGCTCATTTTTTTATATATATTAATATATGTTTTAAAATCTGTAATATTATATTTATGACATCTTGACATGCGTATGTATAGTACTATAATAAATAGTGCTTTTTTATTTTTGAAATTTTCATTATCAAATATTAATAGTATATCACTTATATTTACTCTTTTTAATATATTTGCATTTGATAGTATTGCAAAGTAAAAATCATATAGATAGTCTCCTACAACAGGCATTGGATCAATAACTTTTAGATCATTATTTGAATCTATTAAAAAGTTGTGAAAACCAAAATCACCATGTATTAATTTCTTTTCAAATTTATAATCTTTTAGTATATTTAATGATTTTTTTACAATATCCATAGAAATATTTAAATTCTCTAATTCTTTCTTACTATATTCAACTTCATCTTTTAAAAAATCAAACCAAGATTTATTATTTTCATATAAATATCCAAATCCATTATAATTATATTTTTTATATGATAAAACAATATCTTTTATTTTAGTTATTAGTTCTTTTATATTTATTGTATCTGATTTTGATATTTTATTTCCATCTATATATTCAAAGCATATATAGTTTAGTTTTTCATTATAATAAATAATTTTTTGAAAGTAATTTGTATCATTATATAATTTAAGGAATTCTACCTGACTTTTTAATGTTTTATAATCCATTGTTTTTACTAGATATTTTTGCTTTATGCTAAATACTAAAGAAGTACTAGCTCCATCTGTAAAAAAGAATATATCATTATTATTTATACATATTTTTAAGTTGCTTGATATATCATTTAATATTTTGCTTATATATTCATTATTTTCCATTTTAAAATACACTCCGTATAAAGTATATCATTTTTTTTTGAAAAAAAATATATAATTAAAAAATTAAAATTATATTACAATATAGAAAATTTATATATACATATGATATAATCAAAAAAGAAAGAGGTGTAAATATGATTGATAGTTTTAATGTAATTTGTCATAGTGCAATAAGAATAGTAGCGGATAATAAAACAATATATATAGATCCTTTTGGAATCGAAGATGAATCAAAAGATGCGGATTATATCTGCATAACGCATTCACATTATGATCATTTTTCACCAGATGATATATTAAAAGTAAAAAATGATAATACAATTATTTTAATAACTGAAGATATATATGTAGATGCTTTAAAGATAGGATTTAAAGAAAATAAAATAGTTATAGTTGAGCCTAACCAAAAATATAAAATAAATGATTTAATGATAGAAACAGTTAGAGCGTATAATATAGATAAAGCATTTCATCCTAAAGAAAACGGATGGGTGGGGTATATAATAAATCTTGAATGTGAGAGGATATATATTTCTGGAGATACTGATATAATACCAGAAATATTAAATATAAAATGTGATTTAGCATTTGTTCCTGTTGGAGGTACATATACTATGGATTATGCACAGGCTGCTAAACTTATAAATACTATAAAGCCTACAATCGTTGTACCCACTCATTATGGAAAAATTGTTGGAACTAGAGAAGATGCTAAAAATTTTAAATGTTTATTAGATAGTGATATAGAATGTAAGATTATAATATAGGGGTTATATATGAGTATAGCAATAGTATCAATAATTTGTATATTTGTAGTTTTTATTTTTTTTATTATATTTTCCTATATACTTTTTAATATAGTTATAAAAAGAGATACTAATAAGAATTTAATATTTAAAAATAACTCGGATGGCGAAAAAGATACAGTAGAACATGTAGAATTAAATAACAAGAAAAGTATATATATAAATTCATATGATAATTTAAAACTACATGCTAGCATTTTAGAAAATAACAGTTCTAATATATTCGTGATTTTAATACATGGATATTCGACAGATTCTACTTATATGGAAGATAGAGCTGATGTTTTTTATAAAAGAAAGGAATATAATGTATTACTTCCTGATCTTAGAGCTTCTGGAAAAAGCGAAGGAAAATATATTGGTATGGGATGGCTTGATAGACTTGATATATTAAAATGGATAGAATATATAAATAATAATTATCCAAATAAAAAGATTATATTATATGGGGTATCTATGGGTGCTGCGACTGTAATGATGACTTTAGGTGAAAATCCTAAAAATGTAATTGCTGCAATAGAGGACTGTGGATATTCATCTGTAGAAGAACAACTTAGTTATGAGATTAAAAAGATCTTTAAGCTTGGTAAGTTCCCTATAATATATATATCTAGTATTATATGTAAAATAAAAGCAGGATACTTTTTTAAAGAGGCATCTTGCATAAGTCAATTAAAAAAGAGTACTTTACCTATATTATTTATACATGGTAGTAATGATTCATTTGTTCCAACTTATATGGTATATAGGCTATTTGATTCATATGAAGGTAAAAAAGATATATTAGTAGTAGAAAATGCTACTCATGCTAAGTCTATGTATGTAGATGGCAAAAAATATTGGAATAAGGTATTTAAATTTTTAGATTGTAATATAGGTTAGGGGGAATTTATATGAGATATGATGAAGATGAAGAAAATTTTTTATCAGATAAAAGGGTCGAGGAGAAAAATCCACAGAATACTTCTTATAGAAGAAGAGGCGGATCATATGAAAATCAAATAGATGAAAATAATGAAGAGAAAAGGCTTCAAAAAGTTGATGATGAAGAAAAAGGAGATATCTTTAATACGGTTATAATTATTATAGCTATAATAGTAATTGTAATAGCGGTCTTTGTAATGATAAAAATATTTAAAGAAACATCATCTACTACTACAAATGACCAAGAAAATAATAATGTGGTTCAAACTGATAATATTAATGATGTTAAAAATGAAAATAATAATACTCAATCATCAATGGGTATTGCAAGTATTAATGAAAACTATAGTGCATATCCAATAGAAATAGAAAGTGTTGTACATGTTAAGGGGGGAAACTTTTACAATAATAATGAAGGAATAAAAGGAGATAAGGTATATATAGAGTATAAGCAGATAAGCGGATTAAAAGATGAAAAAAAACAAGATGAAATAAATGAAATGTTAAAAAGTCTAAGTGTAGATTTATATGACAAAAACTATTTAAGTGATGAAAATACTTTGTTTATAGATGTACATACAAAGCTAAGTGTAAACTTTAATACTTTATCATACGTTGTATATAAAACATATGAAGACATTGATGGAAATAGAGTCAATGAAGATATAAAGACATTAAATATATCACTAGATGATATGAAAGAAATAGATTTTGAGGATTTATTTACAGATAATGCCAATATAAAAAATATATATAAAAATTATGTTAAAGGAAAAGTAGATAGATTCTATTTTGATCCACAAAATATATATGTTTACGATGATGATTTACAAGAAACAAAGATAGATATGTCAGATAATTACTCAAATATAGCAATTTATAATAGATTTAAAATGGATAGTAGTTTATTTGAGAGCTCACCAGTTAGTAAGAAGGTATTTACTATTTTAGATTCGACAGTAAGTGAAGAAACAAAAGATAGAGCCTTTGAACAATCAAAATAAATTAAATGAATACACTTTAAATAAAGTGTATTTTTTTGTTGAAATTTAAATATTGCTATGTTAAACTAAAAAAGGTGATAAATATGCAAGATAAAACAAATGTTATGAGAATATTAGATAGTAAAAAAATATGGTATAAATCATACTGTTATAAAGATACTAATGCTATAGCAGGACTTGATGTAGTAAATGTATTATCTGAGGATCCAAATCAAGCATTTAAAACTTTAGTTACAAGATCAAATAATGGAATTTATTATGTTTTTGTAGTACCAGTTAGTAAAGAATTGGACTTAAAAAAAGCAGCTAAAAGTGTAAAAGAAAAAAGTATAGATATGATAAAGCAAAAAGATCTACTACCGCTTACAGGATATGTTCATGGAGGATGTTCACCTATAGGTATGAAAAAGAGTTTTAAAACTATAATAGATGTATCTGCTAAAAACTATAGCACTATATTTGTTAGTGGCGGAAAAGTGGGATATCAAATAGAAATAGGAATAAGTAATTTAGCAGATGTTGTAAAAGCTGAATTTTATGATATAGTAAAGTAGGTATAAGATATGATAAAAAGACAAGATATATATGATATGTATTGGTATTTTGCATGCGAAAGACAAAATGTTTTTTATAATAAATTAAATGGCAAAAAACAACCATATACTAATGATATAATATTACAAGAGTATAAATTTTGTAATTGTTATAGAGTATTAGATAGAGTATCTCAGTTCTTATTAAGAAATGTTATTTATAATGGAAGAGAATATTCAAGCCAAGATATTATATTTAGAATAGTATTATTTAAGATATTTAATAAAGAGCAGACATGGATTTATTTAGAAAATAAATTAGGAGATATAAAATTAGATAACTTTTCATTTGATAGATATAATGAATTATTATTAGAATATAAGGAAAAAGGAAATAAAATATATAATGATGCATATATATCATGTGCAAATAAAGCTTTTGGATATGATCTAAAGCATCAAAATCATTTGGCACTAATAGAGAAAATGTTTTTTAAGTATGATATGCAAGATAAGATATTGAAATGTAAAGATATGAAGGAAGCGTTTTGCATATTAAGAAGTTATCCTCTTATTGGAGATTTTATGGCTTATCAGTTAGTTACAGATATAAATTATAGTGATGTAGTGAATTTTAAAGAGAATACATTTACAGTAGCTGGACCTGGAGCTAAAAGGGGAATTAAAAAGTGTTTCATAGATTTAGAAGGTTCAAGCTATGAGGATGTCATAAAATATATGTATGATAATCAACAGTATGAGTTTGAAAGATTGAATTTGAAATTTAAATATATAAAAAATAGAAAACTTCAGTATATAGATATACAAAATTTATTTTGTGAGTTAGATAAATATTTAAGAGTATATAGACCGGATTTGAAATCTAATAGAATAAAAATAAAGAAGAAATATGTAGAAAGTAAAAGTAAGATAGATTACGTACTTCCACCTAAGTGGAATGCTAAATTATAAGGAGTATTATGAAAAAAATAGAGGAGAAAAATTTTATATATAAGGATATAAATACAGAATATATGCTAATAAGGTCTAGAATAAAAAATATTTATATTCATATAAAAGATGGAGAAATTATTGTAAAGTCTCCATTATATATTAGTAATAAGAAAATAGATGAATTAATAAATAAAAAGAGGGAATGGATATATAAAAAGCTTAAAGAGCAAAGTAAAAAGCATGACAGAAATTTGAATATAAAAGAAAAAGATTATATTTATATACTTGGAAATAAAATACAAATAAATTTTGTTTACGATAAAATAAGCAAGCTTTCAGTTGAAATGAATGAAAATATATGTAATGTAATTATTCCAAAAGATTATAAATTAGATTATAATTTTATTGAGAAAAAAATACTGCAAAAGCAAAAAGAAATAGCTATATATTATATAAATAAAATCATGAATGAAATGATACAAAAAACTAAATTAGTTCCTTCTAAAGTTGAAATTAGAAAGTTTAAAAGTATATGGGGAAGCTGTTCTTCAAAAAGAGTAATAAAAATAAATCAAAATATAATATGGTATAGCAAAAATGAAATTGCATATGTTTGTTTACATGAGCTCTGCCATTTAAAATATATGAATCATAAAAAAGAATTTTGGCAATTGGTCGAAAAATATATGCCAAATTATAAAGAAAGTGTAAAAATATTAAAAAAATAATGTTACTTGAAATTTTATGTAAAATATGATATTATTAAATAGTATATATTATTATGTGCCAAATAAAAAATTATAGGAGGAAGTTATGAAGAAATTAAATGATAAGAGTATATTATTTGCAGTTACTCAATCAAAATTGCCTTTATTTTTAAATCGGAAGGAAAATAGAGGTATCTGTACTTAAAGTAAATAACAATTCAGTAGAAGAATACAATGATATTTTTTTATATGATAAAAGGAGTATAAAATGGATTGATAATAATATTTTTTCAATGAAAGATCAAAATAATATCTATTTTATTTTAACATCAAAAAATAGTAAATCTAATGCATACCTTGCAATATCAGATGAAGTTCCAAGATTAAATGAGCAATATAATTGTAAAAGACTAATATATTATTATGGTGGTTGCTATGAAGATGCTATAACTACAAGTAAAATAAGAAAAATAAAAAAAATTAATGATGATGTATATAAAATACGTACAAATCATGTGTATTATGTTAAAGTTACAGGAGACTCGTGATTATGAGTCTCTTTTTATATTGTGCGGTTGACATATAATTATTACAATGATATAATGTCTGCTGTGATAAATTAAAAGCTAAAGTTATAATTAATTTTTAGGAGGTGATGTGATGTATTTTGAAAATATTAATATAGAGCTTTTAGATAATGTAGATCAAAGACTTAAAGGACCGTTAATACAAGTTTTAAACTGTATGAAAAGCGCAAAGGAAATATATAGTTATGATATTTTGAATAGATTTTTAGATGATCTAAAAAGCCAAAAGATTAAAATAAAAACTGAGAAAGTGATAACATCAAGAGAAAATGTGGGAAATGATATTGACAGAAATATTCATTCATATGGATATGTAGACTTTGGAATTGATAGTATTATATATAATGGAATATGTGATAAGAAGATAATTATATGGGAAGAAGTATTACGGAATTGAGAATAAAAGATTAGTAAAGGCACTTGCTTTTTTAATTGAAGACTATTTGAGTAAAGATGAAGATAAGGTGATTGAAAATTATAAAAAATTAGAGAACGCAATTAAAAGAAATAATAATTTTGAATATACTATGCTTACAGATTTTGGGGATAATAATCTTCCAAACATAGGTGGCTTTAGAAAAAGTATTTTAGAAAAATGGTGTAGCTATATAGATTATGCGAGTTCTGATTTAATTTCTTCTTATGTAACTAAGAGTGATACTATATTTAAAAGAAGATCTAAATTTTTAAAGGCACTACTTAGATTAAGAAATAGTAATATATTTGATATGGTTACTAATAAAAGAAAAGGTAATTTTGAATATATCTTTTCTATAATACCAGAAGAATATGCAAAGAAAATATGTCTTTTTGCAATGATTATGGAAAATAGTGATCCGTATATAAAATATTTGATTTTTAAGTATAAAACTGAAATTGAAATGTATAGATATATTAGTTATTTATTTTATGAAAAAAAGTTTGATTTTTTTAGCTTAGATGATCAATATGATATAATAGAATCATTATTAAGTGTTAGTAATACATTATACAATCCAGATATAAAACTTGACTGTGGATTGATATAAATTTTAATAGGAGGTAAAAATTATGAAAAAAAAATTATTAATAGATTTAGATTATGTTATATGTTATCCTGGTTTTTTAACTTTAGTAAATAAGTTTTTAAAAACTAATTATAAAGAAGAGGATTTTACAGATTATATTATAGATGATATAATAGGACCTCAAGAGAAGAAAGAAGAGTTCTATAAGTTTTATTTAAAGCATAATGGATATGATGATGCAATCTTAATGGATGACGTAAAGGAAGTATTACAAAAGCTTAGTGAAGAGTATGATATTTATATTTGTACAGCATGTGTAATGTTTGGAATAGAGTTGAGATCTGGAAAATTATATATGGATAAATTTAATTATCTAATAAAAGAATTTCCTTTTTTAGATCCTAGAAAGTTTATTTTTACTAATTCTAAGAATTTATTTGATGCTGATGTACAAATTGATGATAGAATTCACAATTTACAAGGTAATGTGAAGTTGAAATTACTATATGATGCATATCATAATCAAGATGTTGATGAAGATACTTTAAATAAATTTAATGTAAGAAGAGTAAAAGGATGGAGAGAAATAGAAAAAATACTACTTACTAATGCTTAAGTCTTTATACTAGTCATGCATAAATTATGCGTGACTAGTATTTTTTTTAGCTATTTTGGAAAAATATTAATGTTATTTATATATGATGTTTACAATAGTATTTTTAGATGATATAATATTAAATCAACTAAAAGGAGGAATTGTAATGAAAGTATTAGTATTAAATTGTGGGAGTTCTTCTTTAAAATTTCAACTTATAAATATGGAAAACGAAGAAAGAATTGTAAAAGGAAATTATGAAAGGATAGGAGGAAAAAGATCTCATTTAAGACTTAATATAAAGGGTGAAAAATTTGAAATCGAAAAAGCAGCAAGAAGTTATGAAGAGGCTATAAAAACAGTACTTGAAATATTACAGAGTGAAAAATATAACATTATTTCATCATTAGATGATATAGGTGCTGTTGGTCATAGAATAGTTCATGGTGGAGAAAGGTATAGTAAGTCAGTGCTAATAAATGATGATGTTATAGACGAAATTAAAGCTTGTATACCACTTGCTCCTCTACATAATCCAGAAGGGCTTGCTGGCATAAAAGCAACAAAAAAGGTTATGAAAGATAAACCTATGGTTGCTGTTTTTGATACTGCTTTTCATCAGACACTACCACCGATTGCATATGTTTATCAGATACCATATAAGTATTATGAAAAATATAAGATAAGAAAATATGGTTTTCATGGAACAAGTCATATGTATGTAGCAAATAGAGTAGCACAAATTATGAATAGGGATATAAGAGAGTTAAAAATAATTAATTGTCATTTAGGACAAGGTGCTTCTATATGTGCAATTGATGGTGGAAAGTCAATTGATACTACAATGGGACTTACACCAACAGCCGGAATACCTATGGCTACTAGATGTGGTGATATAGATCCTTCAATAGTTCCATACATTATGAAGTTAGAAAATTTAGATACAAACGAAGTTGAATCTATTTTAAATAAAAATTCTGGAGCTTGGGGAGTATCTGGAGTGTCAGAAGATTATAGAGATATAGAAAGGGAATATAAAAATAAAGATGAAAGATCAATGTTAGCTTTGGACTCACAAGCATATAAAATAGCACAAAATATAGCATCGTATATAGTTTCTTTACAAGGACTAGATGTTATAACTTTTTGCGGTGGTGTTGGAGAAAAGGGAATAGAAGCAAGAGAGAGAATATGTAAGCATTTAGAATTTTTAGACATAAAATTAGATAAGCAAAGAAATAACGTAAGAGCATGTGAAGCTTTAATAAGTGCAGATGACTCTAAAGTAAAGATGTATATTGTTCCAACTAATGAAGAGCTTATGATAGCTCGTGACACTTATAATATTGTTAAAAATATATAGAAGTTGATATTTTTATAGTGTAATGATATAATTTAAAAAAAATATGTAAATAAGTGCATTAATATGTATAATAAAAAAGGAGGAGTATAATTATGAATCAATTAGATAAGTTTATAAAGAAAGCAAAGGAAAAGGGAATGAATGTATTCAGATTAGATATAATGAATATAAATTTGGATTCAGATTATTTTTTAACAGACGGAGAAAAAAATGATTTTTTAACAAGCGAGAAAAATGTAAGAAATGGTACATATTGTATTGTATATGATATTTTTCCTATAACTATATTTTTAACAGATAGTGTAAAAGTAAAAGATTTATATAGAATATTAAAGAAGAAATTTAAAATAAAATTATAAGTGAAAATGGAATAATAATATATTATAAATTCTTCTATTCTTAAATAAGTTTAAAAATGTCTAAGTAATATAACTTAGATATTTTTTTGTTGTAAAAAGCAGATAGTATATGATATAATTTTATAAACATATCATAAATTTATCACATATATATGTTAATATTTAGTTATGTTAAATTGTAATTTAAAAGGTGGGAAAATATGAGAGTATTAGTTGTCGATGATGAAGAAAAAATTAGAAATGTAATAAAAGAATATGCTGAATTTGAAGGATACGAAATTGATGAGGCTTGTGATGGAATGGAAGCTATAGCAAAATGTAAAAATAATGATTATGATATAATAATAATGGATATAATGATGCCAAAATTAGATGGATTTTCTTCAATTAAGGAAATAAGGAAAACTAAAAATATTCCTGTTATTATGCTTTCAGCAAGAGGCGAAGAATATGATAAATTGTTTGGATTTGAAATAGGAATAGATGATTATGTTGTAAAGCCATTTAGTCCTAAAGAACTAATGGCAAGAATAAATGCTGTTATTACTAGAAGTAAGTCAGCAACTGGTCAAAACACTGTACAAGAAAAGTATATATTAGAAGGATTAGAAGTAGATATGCTTGGTAGAAATGTATATGTTGATGGTGTCAAGAAAGATTTAACTCCTAAGGAATATGAACTGTTACAGTATTTCATATTAAATAAAAATATTGCATTATCAAGAGAAAAAATATTAAATGAAGTTTGGGGATATGATTTTTTTGGAGAAGACAGAACTGTTGATACACATGTAAAAATGTTAAGAAATAATTTAGGAAAATATAGAGATAAAATAGTAACTGTAAGAGGAATGGGGTATAAGTTTGAAGAATAAAAAATTTAACTCAAAATCACTAACTTTCATGTTATGGTTATACTTTATATGTTTAGCTGTTATAATATTTGTTCTTTTATGGTTTATGCAAGTTGTTTTTTTACAAACATATTATAGTTCTATGAAAAAAGCTGAAACAGCTCAAATAGGTGCAGAAATAGAAAATATATTTAAAAATGCTTTAGATTATAAAGATCAGATAGATAAGACTGCTTATAGAAATTCAGCTTCTATATACATATTAACTAATGATGGTGATATTTTTTATACAAATACTACATCTGCTATATCATATTATAATCAAGATCAAACTACATATTTAGCTCAAATGCCTGGAAGAAATGTCTCAATAGATCTTAGTGATGTAGTTAAAAATATCAATGATAGTCCAAATAAAAAAGTATCTTATACTTTAAATATAGATAAGTTAAAAACGCAAATTTATGTTTATGGAAAAGATATACCTGATACAGATTATTGTTATGTAATAATAATGTCAATAGATCCTATTGATGCAACTTCAAATGTAATACGAAATCAATTAATATATATAACAATAATATCGCTTATAATTTCAACTGTTATATCTTTATTCATGTCTAAGAGAATATCAAGACCTATTAAAAAGATGAATGAAGCTGCTAAAAAACTTGAAAAAGGCGACTATGATGTTGTCTTTGAAAAATGTGGATATGAAGAACTTGATGAATTAGCGGATACATTAAATAGAGCTACAAATTCATTAGAAAGAACTGATGAAATAAGAAGAGAATTAATGGCAAATGTATCACATGATTTAAAAACTCCTCTTACAATGATTAAAGCTTATTCAGAAATGATTAGAGATTTGTCTGGAGATAATAAAGAAAAAAGAGAGGCACATTTAAAAGTTATTATTGATGAGACAGACAGACTAACTAGACTTGTAAATGATATGATGGATTTGTCTAAAATCGAATCTGGTATTATAACTATTAACAAGGAAAAATTTAATTTTTCACAGGTGGCTATTTCTTTAATAGATAGAATAAAGCTATCGAATATGGAGTCAGATCATATTATTGAATATACAATACCAAATGAATTATATGTGTATGCAGATAGAACAAAAATAGAACAGGTTTTATATAACTTAGTTATAAATGCTATAAAACATAGTGGTGAAGGAAAGCGAAATATTAATATAAAGGTCACAGCTACTCAAAAAAGAGTAAGAGTTGACGTAATTGATGATGGTGTCGGAATATCTAAGGAGGATTTAAAGCATATATGGGATAGATATTATAAGGCAAGTGAATCATTTACAAGAAATGTTCAAGGAAGTGGGCTTGGACTTTCAATAGTAAAAAATATTCTTATAAAGCATAAATCAAATTTTGGAGTAGAATCTACTGAAGGAAAGGGTAGTGACTTTTGGTTTGATTTAGAAAGAATATCAAAAAAAGAAATAAATAATGAAAAAAATAAAAAGGATTAAAAATTATATATTTTTCTTGCCTTTCATTTGTATATCATACACTTTTCACAATTAATATGTATAATGCATAGCAAGAAGTTAGATTATTATGGTATTTAACTAATCTCTAACAAATAATACAAATAATTTAAACTTCATAATATTTTAACATTAATTACATATTACTGACACATAAAACTATTATAATAGTGGTGTAAAAAGGAAAAGAGGTGGTATATGGTACAAGGAGTTTTGTAAGTTTAAGCTTTAAAACTTGCGGTTATCCATAATTATAGAAAAATTATAAAAAAACAATTCCTATACAAAAAATAATAAAAATGAACGAAAAGAAACAAATAATATAAATAGGTTTTTTCATATATAAACTTGATTTTTAGAGACGGATCCCGTTGATCTGTCTCTATTTTTATATATTTGTAACATTTTGTAAATAATAATATTGAATAAAAAAATTTTTTGTGATACTATTCTTGTGAGGGATCATATGAAAAAAGTAAATATAGAAGTACCTGGACTTAGAATAATAAAAACAGTAATAACTGTATTAATAGTAATGATTATAGGTACATTCAGCAATGGAATCTTGCAGCCGTATGAGATGGCAATTGTTGCAATTTTGGCGATTCAAGGTGATGTTGTAAAATCATTTAAAGAAGTAAAAAATAGAATATCTGCAACAATAGTTGGAGGAATAATAGGTACAATAGCCATGTCTATAGATTTTATAAGTAATACTCAAATAACAAATATAATATTAGTGCCATTAGGGATTTTTTTGATATTATATTTTTGTAGTAAACTTATAAATAGATCAGAATTTATAGCTATAGCATGTTATGTATTTTTAGCTATAACATTAGATGAAGAGCCAGAAAGTGGATGGTTTTATCCAATATATGTAATGGCAAACACTATAGTTGCAAGTATAGTTGCAATGGCAGTTAATTTATATACACCAAAAACAAGAAGAAAATCTAGAATAAGTGTAGTAAAAGATAAATAAATTAAAAAAATAACTAACTCTAGTAGTTAGTTATTTTTTGAAGCTAAAATGATTGAAAAGTGCGTAAATACTAGTATTTGCCTTGACAGATATAGTCATTTAAAGTATAATTATCAATATGTAAAGGGGGCTTTTAGATGAGCGTATCAAAAGAAGACGTAAAACATATTGCAAAATTATCTAAATTAGATTTGACAGAACAAGAATTAGAAAAGTATACTAATGAATTATCAAGTATAGTAGATTTTGCAAATGAATTATCAAATATAGATGTAGAAGGGGTAAAACCAACTGCACATATATTAGATATAAAAAATGTATTTAGAAAAGATGAAGTACAACCTTCATATGATAGAGAAGAGATATTAAAAAATGCACCAAGCAAAGATGCAGGATGCGTAAGTGTCCCAAAAGTAGTTGAATAGGGGGAATATAAAAAATGAGTTTATATAGTTTAACGTTAACTGAAGTAGCAAAAAAAATAAAAAATAAAGAAGTTACTATAAAAGAAGTTTTAGATGATATCTACTCTAGAATAGAAGATGTTGAACCTAAAGTTGATGCATATATTACTTTAACTAAAGATTTAGCATACAAAAGGGCAGAAGAATTACAAAAAAGATTAGATAATGGTGAAGATATTGGAGTACTTGGAGGAGTTCCAATTGCTATAAAGGATAATATTTGCACAAATGGAGTTAAAACAACATGTGCATCTAGAATGTTAGAAAATTTTACACCAATTTATGATGCAACAGTAATAAAAAAGTTAGAAGAAGCTGGAGCAATTATGATTGGAAAAACAAATATGGATGAATTTGCTATGGGATCATCTACAGAAACATCTTATTTTAAAAAGACAAAAAATCCATGGGACTTAACTAGAGTACCAGGAGGATCTTCAGGTGGAAGTGCCGCTGCTGTTTCTGCAGATATGGCATTTGCAGCTCTAGGTTCTGATACTGGAGGCTCAATAAGACAGCCAGCATCATATTGCTCAGTTGTTGGACTTAAACCGACTTATGGATTAATATCTAGATTTGGTC
>CALXBV010000086.1 GCA_944386635.1 uncultured Clostridia bacterium | reverse complement strand
ATAAATATAAACAATATAAATGCAGTAGAAGAATTACCAGATGATGGAGCAAAAATATCGTCATCACAGATAATACAGACAAAAACAGGAACAGGGCCATTTGATGCAAACGATGAACCAGGAAATGATTCAAGTGAAGATAATAATGTAGTGCGCTCATTTGATCAAGTAACATGGACAATAGAAAATACAATGGTATTAAATAACAGTGAGGCAACAAGTTATAGTGGTGGAAGAATATATTTTGAGGCAACGCTTCCAAATGTATTTACAAAAGAGACGGCTAGCTGGGATTTGGATTCTATGAACTGGATAGAAAATGCTAAGGAATCTGCTGATGGACTTACGCTTACAGGATATTATCAAATGAGTAGTGATAATGTAACAGTACCAGGAAAGCAAACTCTGGTATTTATAGCGAGGATAGAAGGAGCAGCAAATGGAATAGAGTTTCAGCCTATAATAAAATTATGGTTAAATGGCAATACAGAAGATGAATATAAAACAGTAATACCAGAAGAAACAATTGTAAGTGCTGCGCCAAAATATAACATACAATTAGTTAGAAATACATATTGGGATCAAAGAGTAACAGTAGATTTTGGAGACGGTGATGAAACTGGTAGAATGTATAGTTATGGATTTACTATACAATTGCGTAATGAAAGTGTGTCAAAAGGGTTAAAAGGAATAGAGTTTCCTACTGGGAATATAACATTTGATATAAGGTTAAAAATGGAAAAATCAGAACTTGGCTCTAGTGATGTATTCGACATAACAGATAAAAGTGATATAAAGCTTTGGAATTATAATATAAATATTCCAAGCAATGTTGGAAAGATTCCAGGAAGAACAATGTTTTTTAGTGAAATTATTCATAGTAGATTTTGCTACAATGTTCCTTATGGAAAAGGTACTTTAAGTCAAATGGTTTCAAGTAAAAACAGAGTATACAATTCTGGAGATATAGAAATGGTACAAGTAAATCCTTCGACAATAAATGTAATAATAAAAGATTATAAGTTTAATGGCAAGTATCCTATATATAATGGCGCTAATGATACTTCGTCATCGGGATATCAATATGGTAATAATATAGGGTGTTTTGTGGCGGATCAATTTCAAATATTTGTACCAGATAATGATACAAACTTGGATACTAATAGCAACTATTATTTAACAGTATCTGATGAAAACATGAGTGCTACTTCTGTTTCTGGAAAAAATACAGTTAATCAAATATATAATGGAGATGATACAAATAGAATAAATCATGTTATATATAAGCCAGGTTCATATAGTCAACAGACTTTTTTATACGATTCCACAGGTAGTAATGGACTTGCATCCAACTATAGGTATGGAGATGCATCTGCAATTATTGGTAATAATATTACTTTTATTGCTAGATCTACTTTTTCTCGAACAAATGAAAATAATGTATACGAAGTCGATAAACTTATAAAATTTGACGGCGAAGCGTTTGAGCCTATAGAAGTTAATGGAAAATATTTTTATACAAGATACTTTGACACAATGACATTCAATCAATATTTTGTGACAAAGCCAGATGGAACAAATTGGAAATCACAAGATGAAATGAATAAAGCGGATATAGAAGATTTAGTAATTTATAATAAATTATCGGATATACCAGATGGACATATATGCATAGGTGAGTTTTATGAGTCTAATGGAGGTTATTGTATACTTCCTAATTCAAATAATTTAAGAGAAATAATTGCTTATCTAAAAATAAAGAATACGGCTAAAATTGGTAAGACTTATGGATTTACACAAACAAATAAATATTGGATAGAAGAATTAGAAAGAGAAAAATGTAGTCAAACTTTAGTGAAAGGATATGATTCTTATCCAGATCCTGATTATGTATCAAGTGACTTAAATTATATAAAAACAGAATATGATAAAAATGGTAATATTATATCAGGTACACATAGTGGAGGATATGCATATGGAAATTCTTTATTGATACTTGGCGCAAGGCAAAAGATTCAGCAAATATCAGTAGATAATAGTGATAATCAAAAAATAAATTATGATTTGGGAAAAAATGAAAATATAGTAAGGTATAAAGTAGAGCCAAGTGTGTATCAAGATAATGAAAACAAATCAAAAGTAACGAATATAACAGTAACGATAACTGATACATTACCAAAAGGACTAACATATATACCTGGAAGTTCGAATTATGGAGACCCACAAATTATTAATAATGGTAATGGAACAACAACACTTATATGGAATATTTACAATTGTATATCAGATGAATATATAGAAGCATTATATTTTGAGGCAAGTATAGACGAAAACACACCAAATGGAACTCAATATACAAATACAGCAGTAATATCTGCTGATGAAGATAAAATAGGAAATACAGTGCTGAAATTAAGAACATCGACAAGTACAATACAAGTAACAAATTTATCATCACATAGATTATATAAAACAGTAGAAACACCAGTAATAGAGAAAAACGGAGAAATACATTTTACAGTATCATATAAAAATAATACAGATGAGATAATTAAAGATTTTCAAATGTTAGATATACTACCATATAATGGAGATAGCAGAGGAACAGAATATACAGGAGATTATACATTAGATAGACTTGTAGTAACACAAACAGATGAAGCAGGAGAAAAAATATCAAATGATAATTTAGAAATACTATATACAAATGAT
>CALXBV010000085.1 GCA_944386635.1 uncultured Clostridia bacterium | reverse complement strand
GGTATTATAAAGCCGAAACAATGTATAAAATATATGTAGAAAATGAAAAGATTTTATATGAAACAGATGGAGTAATAACTCAAAGTATGACCTAAGTAAAAAATCCTGATTAATTCAGGATTTTTTTGAGCTTACAAATATTTTGAAATAAAGATGTTATTTTTTTCTTTTTTTGATATTGCAACATTGCTGTAACATTAATGATATGAAAACTATAATAATACATTATTTAAAAAATAAAAGAAGAAAAATTAAAAGATATATTATACAATAATATATAGGAGGGGGAAAATATATGAAAAACAAAGCAAAAAAATATGGCATAATAATGAGTATAGTAGCATTAGTACTAGTATCAATATTAGCTATACAAGTAAATGCAGAAGAACCAACAACAGGTTCAATTACAATAATTGCTCACGAGCAACAAAATGGTGATACAACGACAAATCCACCAATGGAAGGAATTGAATATACTATATATAAGGTAGATGAAACATGTGAAGATACAAGGGATGCAGAGAGGTATGTAGAAAAAAATCAAGTAGAAGGAATATCTAAGACAACAGGAGCGGATGGAACTGTAGTTTTTGATAATTTAGAATTTGGAAGGTATTTTGTACATGTTACTTCTGTATCTGATGGTGTTATATATGATGAGTATTATTCAGATTTTCTAGTGGATATACCAATGACAAATGCCGAGGGTACAGGATGGGATTATGATATAACTGTAGAGCCTAAATTCCAGACTGCTTTTGGTAATCTAGAATTAACTAAGGTAGACTCGGAAGGTAATCCTATAGAGGGAGTTACTTTTAAGGTTCAAGTTATGAAAGAAATTTTAGAGTATAGCCTTGAAGACACAGAGCCTAACATATGGAAAGATTATATTCCAGAAGGAAGCGAAGAAGTTTTAACTTTAACTACTGATGAAAATGGAAAGATTTACTTGAATAATTTACCTAGTTATTATAAAGTTGCTTCTCGCCCACATACAGATTATGTAATTTATAGATTGATTGAGATATCAGCACCTGACAGATATATTATTAATAACGCTATTTTATCTCAAGTGTATTTTATGGTAAATGAAAATGGAAAAGTAATTACTAATATTAATTCACCATATGAATTTCCTTTTAGATGTGATTTAGATATTTACACTAAATTATTCTTTGAAAATGTAGTTGAAGGGGATAATTTAACAACTATTACATATATAAATGAAAATCCAGTAATAGTAAAAAAAGTAGAAAACAGTGAAGGAGAATTTGTAGATAGTGTAGGTACAAACGTAACAGATAGATTGACATTTAAAATAACAACATATGTGCCAGCGCAAATACGTGACATGTTAACATATAAAATTACAGATGAATTACCGGATGGAATAATATTAGATAGAGATAGTATAAAAGTTGAAGGAACAATATTTGATAGTAGTGGAATAATACCAGAAGATGTATATACATTATCTCAAGATGGGTTAGAATTAACTTTTGATACATATAAATTACATGAAAATGGAATCGGTAATATAATAATCACATATGAAGCAACAATAGATAAAGATAATGTAGTAATAGGTGGAAACGGAAATATTAATACTGCTACTCTTGAATATACAAATAAAATAAATGAAAATGGAGAAGAAGAAAGCACAACAACTACTACAGACACAGCAGAAGTACATACAGGAGGAGTTTTAATAGAAAAGGTAGAAAAAGGAAATGTATCGACAAAACTTGCTGGAGCAAAATTTAAAATAGCTACTACAAAAGATAATGCCGAAAATGGAGTATTTGTACAAGATGAAACAGGAACAGATATAGAAGTGACAACAAATGATCAAGGACAAGCAGTAATAGAAGGATTAAAATATGCAGATGATGGAAGTAATACATCATACTGGCTAGTAGAAACACAGGCACCATTATATGAAGATGAAGTATATAATAATGAAACACAAGAATATGAAACAGTAACAAAATATTATAATCTATTAAAAAATCCAGTAGAAGTACAAGTAGGAAAGACAACACATGAGAGTGCAGTACAAATTGAAAATGGAAAAGGATTTGATTTACCAGCAACAGGAAGTATAGGACTAGCAATATTTACAATAGCAGGTATAGCAGTAATGAGTGTTGCGTTTATATTAAATAAAAAGCAAAAAGTACAAGGATAAATTTTATAATTTATTTAAATGTTAAAAAAGGTGATTTTAAAAATCACCTTTTTGCTGCTTTTATTGATTTTATTATATTTTTTTAGTGCTAAAAGAATAAATTACTTTACCATGACGTACCTCATGAAGCTTCTTTGTAGCTTCCATAATAAATAGAGGACAAATTGAAATGATTATAGTATAAATCCACTGAATAGGTGAAAGTGGTATAACATCAAAAATAGTTGCTATTTGTGGAACAACAGTTACTCCTATTTGTAAAATAGCTCCTAGTAAAAATGCAAATATTAAATATTTATTTTTAAATAATCCTACTTCAAATAATGATTCATCACTTCTAATATTTAAGCTATGTACAAGTTCTGTAAGTCCGAGTGTTAAAAATGCCATTGTTCTTCCAATAGTAATACCATATTTAGTAGTACCAATATGAAAAGATAAAAGTGTTAGAATTCCTATCATACAGCCTTCAAAGAATATTTTAAACCATAAACCATCTGCAAATAATCCTTTTTTAGGATTTTTTGGCTTTCTATTCATTATATATTTGTCTTCTGGCTCTAAACCAAGTCCTATTGCTGGAAAAGAATCTGTAACTAAGTTTATCCAAAGTAAGTGTATAGCAAGTAAAGGAGTGTCAAGTCCAAGTAGTAGACCTAAAAATATAGTTACAATTTCTCCTACATTTGTAGATATTAAAAAATGTACTGCTTTTTTTATATTATCATAGATATGTCTACCTTCTTTTACCGCTTTTACTATAGTTACAAAGTTATCATCTGTAAGTATCATATCTGATGCATTTTTTGCAACATCTGTACCATTAAGTCCCATAGATACACCAATATCTGCATTTTTTAATGCTGGTGCATCATTAACACCATCTCCCGTCATTGCAACTACATTTCCTGCTTTTTGAAAAGCTTTTACTATTTTTACTTTATGTTCAGGAGAGACTCTTGCAAATACAGAGTATTTCATTATATTTTTTTGAAATTCTCTATCAGAAAGTTTATCTAGTTCATTTCCAGTTATTGCAATATCTCCATCTGAGTATATTCCTAAATCTTTTGCTATGGCTTTTGCAGTTAGGATATGATCTCCTGTTATCATAACAGTTTTTATTCCTGCTTTTTTTGCAGTAAATATTGCTTCTTTAACTCCTGCACGAGGCGGGTCTATCATTCCTAGTAATCCTACAAATATTAAATCTTTTTCTATATTTTCTGAGTCTATATTGCTTGGAAGTGATGATACGTCTTTATATCCTATTGCAATAACACGTAAAGCATCATTTGCCATTTTTTCATTTATAACTAGTATATTATTTTGTATATTACTGTCCATATATTGAGTTGAACCATTGTTATATACATAGTTGCATCTGTTTATTATAACATCTGGCGCTCCTTTTGTAATTATTCTATATTTATTACCAAGCTTATGAATTGTAGTCATCATTTTTCTTTCAGAGTCAAATGGAATTTCATTTACACGTTTCATTTGTTCATATAACACATTCTTATTTTTACCATATTTTATACCAGCATTTACTATTGCAGTCTCTGTTGGTTCACCTAGTACATTTTTATTATTTACTCTACAATCATTACACATACTTCCAAGCTCTAATATAAAATTAAAGTTTTGAGAATGTGTGTCATTTGTTATATCTTCTTTATAATTATAAATTCTGGTAACTTTCATTTTATTTTGAGTAAGTGTCCCAGTTTTATCTGAGCATATAATTGAGCTACTACCAAGAGTTTCTACTGCAGGAAGTTTTCTAATTATTGCATTATTTTTAGACATTTTAGTAACTCCAATAGAAAGCATTATTGTAACTACTGCTGGAAGCCCTTCTGGTATTGCAGCAACAGCAAGCCCTACAGATGTCATAAACATTTCACTAATAGAAATTCCTTTAAATAGTCCAATAATAAATATAGCTACGCAAATAACTAAGCATATAATTCCAAGACTTTTTCCAATACTAGCAAGTTTCTTTTGAAGTGGAGTTTGAGGAGCTTCATTATTTATTATCATTTTAGCAATTTTACCAACTTTTGTGTTCATACCAGTTTCTGTAACTATTGCTTGAGCATGACCATTTGTAACAATAGTAGTTGCAAAAGCCATATTAATCATATCACCAAGAGCAACGTTATTTTTTAGTATTATATTAGCATCTTTTATTACTGGAACAGTTTCACCTGTAAGAGCTGATTCTTCTATTTTTAGCTTATATGATGATATAAGTCTGCAATCTGCTGGTACATAGTTTCCAGCTTCTAATTCTATTATATCTCCTGGAACAAGTAGGGTACTATCAATAGTTATTGTAGTTCCATTTCGTATTACTTTAGATGTAGGAGATGATAACTTCTTTAATGCTTCAAGAGATTTTTCAGCTTTACTTTCCTGAATAACACCAATTAATGCATTTATTACCACTATGACTACAATTATTATTGAATCAGTATATTCTTTAGTCCCATCAAAATAGGAAACAATTGCAGAAACTAAGGCTGCAATAAGTAAAATAATTATCATAAAATCTTTAAATTGAGAAATAAACTTAGATATAATATTTTCTTTCTTCTTTTCATCGAGCTTATTATATCCGTATTTTTTTCTTCGCTTTAATATTTCTTTTTCAGATAGCCCTTTATAAATATCCGTATTTAGTTGCCTTCTTACTTCATCGCTTGTTTGTGTGTGCCACATAAAATCACTCCTTTGTACAAGTTTCATTTGAGTATATGATATAAAGTTATTTTTTATACATAAGTTGTGTTTTTGAATATCGTATGATAAAATAAAAAAGAAAAAGTAAGAAGATAAGGAGGAATGTATGAAAGTATTAATATTAGGTGGAGTAGCAGGTGGTGCTACAACTGCAACTAGGCTAAGAAGACTTAACGAAAATGCCCAAATTATAATATTTGAAAGAGGTCCATATGTATCTTTTGCTAATTGTGGACTTCCATATTATATTGGAAATGTAATAAAAGAGAAAAAAAATTTATTACTTCAAACTCCAAAATCTTTTAAAGATAGATTTAATATAGATGTAAGGATAAAAAATGAAGTAATAAAAATTGATAGAGAAAAAAAAGAAGTTTTAGTAAAGAATTTAGAAGATGGAAGTGAATATATAGAAACTTATGATAAGTTAGTTTTGTCACCGGGTGCAGAGCCAATAAATCCATTTAGAGAGTTAAATAGCAATAAAATAGCAACTCTAAGAAATGTAGATGATAGTGTAAAGATAAGAGAGTATATAGAAGAAAATAATCCTAAAAATGTTGTAATAATTGGTGGAGGATATATTGGTGTAGAGATGGCGGAAAATATAAAACATTATGAGAGAATTAATGTTACTATTATTGAAAAAAATTCACATCTTATACCACCTTTAGATAGAGATGTAGCATCTATTGTACATAATAAACTAAGAGATAAAGATATAGAAATTATATTAAATAATGGAGTAAAAGAAATAAAAGAGAGTAAGAATATATTTAATATAATATTAGATAAAGGAGAAGTTAAAGCAGACTATATAATTTTATCTATTGGTGTAAGACCAGAAACTAAGATTGCTAAAGAGGCTGGGATAATTTTAAATTCAAAAGGAAGTATTATAGTAGATGACAATATGAAAACGAATGATAAAGATATTTATGCTCTAGGAGATGCTATAGAGATTAAAAATTATATAACAAAGATGCCAGACTATATTCCGCTTGCAGGCCCCGCAAATCGTCAGGCAAGAATAGTTGCAAATAATATATGTGGAATAGATTCAAAATATAATGGTACTATGGGAAGTAGTATATTAAAACTTTTTGATTATAATTTAGCCATGACTGGACTAAATGAAATGACATGTAAATTTCAAAATATAGAGTATAAAAAGATTATTATAACACCCTTTTCTCATGCTACATATTATCCAGGAGCAAATGAAATGATTGTTAAAGTTATATATTCATCTAAAGAAAAAGCGCTATTAGGTGCACAAGTTATAGGAAAAGATGGAGTAGATAAAGTTTGTGATATTTTAGCTACGGCTATAAGAAGCAAGCTTAGTATTTATGATTTAGAAGATTTAGAGCTATGTTATGCGCCACCATTTTCTTCAGCTAAAAGTGTAGTAAATGTAGTTGGAAATGTTATAGAAAATGAATTGAATGGTTTAGTTGAAAATGTATCTTGGGAAGATGTAGAAAAAATATATAATCCATATGTATTAGATGTAAGGACTCCAAAAGAATATAGTTTTGGCTGTTTTGATAATGCAATTAACATTCCAGTAGATGAGTTAAGAGAAAATATTAGTAAATTAGATAAAGAAAATATTATTTATGTGTATTGTAAAACTGGTGTAAGAAGTTATATTGCTTGTAGAATACTTATGCAAAACGGATTTAAAGTTAAAAATATAATGGGTGGATATAGTTTGTATAAGCAAATAAAAGAAGATAGATTGAGTATTGAAATAGATGATTAAACTTGAAATATTAATCAACATTTTATATGATTTAGTCGTGTTACAGGAGAGAGTATTGTTATGGAATATTTATTTACATTTTTAGAAGGAATAGCAAGTTTTATATCACCATGTTTACTTCCGATGCTTCCAATATATATTTCATATTTTATTGGAGAGGAAGATAAAAGTAGTTCTAGAAAAATAGTAAATGCTATTGGATTTGTTATAGGCTTTACATTAGTATTTTTAATATTATCTATATTTGCTAGTACTTTAGGTATGATAATTAGTAACAATATACGATATATAAAAATAGTATTTGGAATAATAATAATATTTTTAGGATTAAATTATATGGAAGCTATAAATATAAAATTCTTAAATAAGTCTAAAGTATTAGATGTAGATAAGAAAAATTTAAATTTTGTAAAAGCTATACTTTTCGGTGTAATTTTTTCAATAAGTTGGACACCTTGTATTGGAACTTTTTTAAGTTCTGCATTACTTCTTATAGCCAAACATCAAGATATGGTAAAAGGAATATTACTTATGTTTGTTTATTCTATAGGTCTTGGTATACCATTTGTTATATCAGTTGTATTAATAGAAAAATTAAAACAGGTATTTGATATAATAAAGAAAAACTATAATATTATTAAAAAGATATCAGGAGTTATTTTGATAGTAATTGGTATTTATACTATATTTTTTTAAAGGAGATTTAAATGAAAAAGAAAATTTTTACTCTTATTGTTATAATTATATTTGTATTAGGATTAGTATTTTTAAATATATTTATTAATAACTCTGTAAACAAATCAGATGGAATAAATATACGTAAGGTATCTGAAAGCGAATTTCAATCAGAAGTATTAGATAGTAATAAAATAGTTCTTGTGGATTTTTATGCTGATTGGTGTGAGCCATGTAGAGATTTTTCACCAATACTTGAAGATGTATCAGATGATTATGATTATATAAAAGTTGTAAAGGTAAATGTAGATGAAGAGATGGGATTAGCACAAAAGTATGGTGTAATGTCACTTCCTACACTAATTATAATAAAGGATGGAAAAGTTGTTGATAGAAGTGTAGGAGCTATAAGTAAGATTAATGTATTAGATATGATAAAAGAAGCAAATAAATAAGGAGGAATATTAAATGGAAGAATGTAAAATTAAAAATCTATATGATTTAAATGAGACAATAGCTGCAAAAATTTTTGAAGGAGTAACATATCCTTGGGAAGTATTACCTAAGATAGAAAACTTTATATTGGAGCTTGGTAAAACTTTAGATAAAGATGAGTATGAACAAGTTGGAGATGATATATGGATTGCAAAAAGTGCGATAGTTGCACCAACCGCATATATTAAAGGACCAGCAATTATTGGAAAAAATGCTGAGGTAAGACATTGTGCATTTATTAGAGGAAAAGCAATAGTTGGAGAAGGTGCTGTAGTTGGAAACTCTACAGAGCTAAAAAATGTTATATTATTTAATAAAGTACAAGTTCCGCATTATAATTATGTTGGTGATTCAATACTTGGATATAAAGCTCATATGGGAGCGGGTTCTATTACATCAAATGTAAAATCAGATAAAAAATTAGTAGTAGTAAAAAATGGAGAAGAAGAAATTGAAACTGGACTTAAGAAGTTTGGAGCTATGCTTGGAGATAATGTAGAAGTAGGCTGTGGAACTGTTTTAAATCCAGGAAGTGTTGTTGGAAGAGGTACTAATATATATCCACTTTCTTCTGTAAGAGGAGTTATACCAAAAAATAGTATATATAAAAATAGTAATGAGATAGTTGAAAAAATGTAAAAATTATACCTGAATATTTAATTCAGGTATTTTTTATTGTGAATTTTTGTATAATTAATATATAAAATTGTGGATTTACGTATGTTTATTGTATCTTGATTTTGACGCATATATATTATATAATCTTTTATGTAAAAAAGGAGAATTAACTATGGAAAAATATAAAGTTAAAGAGTATATAGATTTATTGAAAGAAGAGAATTTAATAAATGAGGCTATAAATTGTGATAATATTCTAGAAAGAAAAGTAAATTTAGTATCATATAATTCTAAAGAGATAGAGGAGGATACTTTATTTATTTGTAAGGGTATGAATTTTAAAGAAGAATATTTAAAAGAGGCAATATCAAATGGCGTATTTATATATGTGGCAGAAAAAAAGTATAATGTTGATATACCTTGTATAATTGTAAATGACATAAGAAAAGCTTTGTCTTGTCTTTCAGCTATGTATTTTAATTATCCAGGAGAAAAGATTAATGTAATAGGTGTTGGAGGAACAAAAGGAAAATCTACTACTACGTATTACATTAAATCAATATTAGATGAATATTCTAAGAAAGTGAATAAAAAAGATACAGCTGTTATTTCATCAATTGATACATATGATGGTGTAGAAAAATTTGAATCACATATTACAACACCAGAGTCTTATGATATACAAAAACACTTTTTTAATGCTGTAAATTCTGGTATGGAAAATATAGTAATGGAAGTGTCTTCTCAGGCTTTAAAACTTGAAAGAGTTGCAGATGTTTTTTTTGATATTGGAATATTTATGAATATAAGTGAAGATCATATAAGTCCAATAGAGCATCCTACATTTGAAGATTATTATAATTCAAAATTAAAAATGTTTGCAAATACTAAAAATGCAATTGTTAACATGGATGCAGATTTGGCAGACAATACATTATCTGTTGCCAAAAGAGATAGTGCAAGAGTATTTACTTTTTCTATGAAGAAAAAAGATACAGATTTTTATGCATACGATATAAGAAAAGATGGGTTTAATACTTTATTTAAAGTACATACACCAACATATGATGATGATTTTATATTAACTATGCCTGGATTATTTAATGTTGAAAATGCACTTGCTGCTATTTCTTCTGCATATTTAATGGATATACCAGTAGATATTATAAAATATGGATTAAAAATTGCAAGATCAAGTGGAAGAATGGAATTTTTTCACACAAAAGATATGAAAATAATCGTTTTAGTAGATTATGCACATAACAAATTAAGCTTTGAAAAATTATTTTCTTCAGTAAAAGAAGAGTATAAGGGAAGAAGAATTGTATCTATTTTTGGATGTCCGGGTAAAAAGGCTTTACTTAGAAGAAAAGATTTAGGACTTATAGCTGGTAAATATTCTGATTTTGTATATTTAGTTGCAGAAGATCCAGGATCTGAACCTGTAATAGATATATCTACTGAAATTGCTAAATATGTAAAAGAGTATACAAATAATTATGCAATGATAGAAGAAAGAGGAGAAGCTATAGAGGATGCAATACTAAAGGCTGAAAAAGAAGAAAAACCAACAATTATATTACTTACTGGAAAGGGAAGAGAAACAAGACACAAATATGGAAATGAATATCTTCCATGTATATCAGACGTTGAATATACAGAAAAATATTTGAGTGAATATGATAAAAGGCATGAAGGAAAAGAGGAATAAAATGAGAAATATAGACATAATAGATGCATGTACAGATTTGGGTGTATTAGTTGATGGGGCAGCATTAGGCCCAGAAATTTTAACAAGAGATCTTGTGAATAAAAATGTAAATAATATATATATGATATATGCAGATGAAAATGGAAAAGAAAGAGAAAAGGAAAATAAAAGAAAAAATCTAAAGAAGATAAATGAATTCAATATAGAATTGTATAATAGAGTAATAAAAAGTATAGATGAAAAAAAATTTCCATTTACAATTGGTGGGGATCATAGCTTAGTTATAGCTTCGGCTCTTGCATCAATAAAAAGAAATAAAAATTTGGGAATAATCTGGATAGATGCACATGGAGATTATAATACTTTTAAAACAACTATAACAGGAAATATACATGGATTACCTTTAGCAGTAATTGATGGATATGAAAAGATGTGTTTAGCAGATTTCCATAATGGCAATTTTTATAATCCAAAAAATACTGTAATAGTAGGAGGAAGAGATATAGATCCACTTGAAAAAGAAAATTTAAAAGATGCTGGGGTAACTGTTTTTACAACAGAAGAAATTCATAAAGTGGGAATGAACACTGTTATGGAAAATGCAATGAAAATAGCATGTGATGGAACAGATGGAGTGCATATAAGTTATGATTTAGATGTAATTGATCCTATTATATGTCCTGGTGTATCAGTACCTGCAAAAGATGGTATAAATTTAGATGAAGCATATGAGGCAGTTGATCAAATAATAAGATATAAAGATAAACTAAAATCACTAGATTTAGTTGAATATAATCCTTTAAGAGATGTAGAAAATAAAACAAAAAATATAGCTAGAACTATACTTGAGAGTTTAATAAATAATATATAATTAAAAGGTTAAATTTTTCTAATAAAAGCATTATAAAATATTTTGCAAATATAAATATATATAAAAAATACCTTAACATTTAGTTAAGGTATTTTTTATATAAGTAACTTTTTGATTTTGGTACTCTAATTATTATATTTTGCACTGTTTTGTGCATATTTTTCAAGCTTTTTGTATACTAAGTAGTTTATTGTTCCTTCTTCATAAGTTCCATCTTCTTTTTGCTTACCGGCTGGAATTCCAGTTAAGATTTCAATCCCTTCATCAATAGAATTTACAGGGTATATATGGAATTTTCCAAATTTAACAGCTTCAATTATTTCATCACTTAAAGTTAAATTTTTTACATTTTGAGAAGGAATTAATACACCATTTTCATTATTTAATCCCTTTTCTTTACATACTTTAAAGAATCCTTCAATTTTATCTGTAACGCCACCAATTGGTTGAATTTCACCTTTTTGGTTAACTGAGCCTGTTACAGCTAGACTTTGATTAATAGGTACATCTGCAAGTGAAGATAGAATTGCATATAGTTCTGTAGAAGAAGCACTATCACCATCAATTGGATTATATAACTGTTCAAAGCAGATACTTGCTGTAAGAGATAGTGGAATATATTGCGCATATTTTTCTCCAATATATGCAGAAAGTATAAATACACCTTTAGAATGTGATTTACCACTCATTGATACTTCTCTTTCAATATTTAGTACGCCACTTTTACCTATAAATGTATTGGCAGTAATTCTTACTGGTTGACCAAAAGAGCAGTCTCCAGATACAGCTATAGTCAAGCCATTAATTTGACCAACTTTTTTGCCACTAGTGGATATTATTATATCTCCTTGTTTAATCATTTTGTTTAAAGCATCATTATATTTAGAAAATCTCTTTGTTTTTGCTTCAAGAGCTTTTTTTACTTCGTAGTCTGTTATGATTTTTTTTCTTGAACTTGTTGCTACAAAATTAGATTCTATAATTAAATCAGAAATATCTTGCATGATTGCAGTTAATTTATTTTGATTTCCTGCGCATTTTGAGCTATATTCAATTATTTCTTTAACACCAGTTTTATCAAAAGGCAAAAGAGAGTGCTTTTTACAAACATAAGCTATAAATTGAATTAATTTTTTTACGTTTTCTTTATTTCTATCATATGTATCATCAAAGTCAGCTTTAACTTTAAATAGCTTTTTAAAGTCTGCATCCATAGCACATAGTTGCTGATAGTGAAGCTCTGAACCTATTAAAATTACTTGCATATGAATAGGAATAGGCTCTGGCTTTAAAGATACAACAGTTATCGGTTGATTAATATCACGAGAACTGTCTATAGATAATTCTTGGTTTCTTAGAACTCTTTTAAAGGCTTCCCATGTAGGGGCACTAAGTAATAAGTCTCTTACATTAATTATAAGATATCCGCCATTTGCTTTATGAACAAGACCGGGTTTTAACATATTATAATTTGTTCTTGTACCTTGAGGAGTGCTTTCAAATTCAAGTTTACCAAATAAATCAAAATAATTTGGGTTTTTACATAGTACTACTGGTGCATGTTGAAGTCTATCATTATTTATAATTAAGTTTACACGATATTTTTCCCATGGCTTTTGATTTTTAGCTTTAATCATTTGCTGCATAAGATAAGGATTAGACATCATTTTTAAGTCTTTTTCAGAGTTATCTTTTTTAAAGTACTCGACGTTTTTAACTACATCGCTTTGAATAGAGTACAAGAAATTTTGAATTTTTAAATTTTTCTTATATTTAATTTTTAAATCACTCATACATTGAGTAACAGCAAATGTAGCAAGATTATTTTCCCATTCTTTTAGAACTTGTTCACATTTTTTATCTAATGCATCTAGTTCTTTTAAAACTTGAAGAGTTTGTTCTTGAATTTCAGGACTTTTTTCCTCAAAGTATTTCTTTGTTTTTTCATCTAGTACTTTAAATGATTTCTCGTCTAATACAACTCCATTATGAACAGGAGAAAAATATATACCATTTTCAGTATTACGTACTTTAAATCCTTTTTCGTATGTTGATTTATCAAATTCACGCATTAAATTTTCTTTTGCTCTTTTATATCTGTCTACAATAGTTTTTTTCTCTTTTTCATACATGTCCCCGGTTAACTCTTTATTTATACGAGTAATAATTGAGTTTATAAATCTATTCATGTCTTGTTTAAATTCCATACCTTCACCTGGAGCGAGGCATACAGCTATAGGTTCATTTGGGTTTTCAAAATTATTGATATAGCAGTAGTCATGAGGTACTGGCATTTTCTCACTTAAAGAATTAACTACAGATAATGCATATGCTGTTTTTCCAATTCCAAGTGTACCAGCTATATATAAATTAAATCCTTTTTGAGGAATCTGCATAGCAGATTTTATTGCTTCAAGTGCTCTTTCTTGACCTATAATTCCGTTAAATGGTTCAACTTCATCTGTTGTTGTAAATTGTAAATTTTCTATATTAAATGAATTATTTAAATTAACAGATTTAAGTTCCTTAATTTTCTTCATATATATTATTACCTCCAATATTTATCTTTTGTAAATCTTAATTACATTGTATAGTATATGTAAAAAATATTCAACTTAAATTATATAAAATTTTTTTAATTTGTTAAAACTCATCGAAAAAAGTAAAAAATAATAAAACTATTTACTTTAATTTTATTTAGTTGTATAATTTAATTGTATATTAAGATATGTAAAATAAATACATATGTATTAAATAAAAAAGAAAGGAGAGTAAAGTAGATAGTACTTTACAAGGTGATGTATGAAAAAGCAAAAAACAATAATAGCTATTTTAGTTGTAGTTGCTATAATAGTGGTAGCAGTTGTATTATTTTTAGTGTATAGAGATATTAGTGCTAAAAATCAATTGACAGAGGAAATTAATAGTTTATCTGAAGATAATATAAATATGGAGATAAAAACAACTGGTCAATATGGAATTGTTGAAAAACTTGTAAAAGAAGATTTTAAAACATATTATGATTCTATTAAAGCGCTAAGAGAAAATTATGATGAGGTAGCAAATATTAAAGCACTTAATATAGAAAATTACAAAAACGATGGACCTGAATTTAATACTACACTTGAAACATTAAATACTATAAAGACAGAAGATCAAAATTTAATAGCTACATTAAATGATTTAATTGATGAAACAAAAATAGATGAAAAAGCTAATAATAATGGCTTAAAAGATAAATATAAACAAGAATATAAAGATATATTAGAGCAGATAAAATTAGCTGAAGGAGTAAATAAGATTAAAGAGACAGATGCAAAGTTTGATGGATATTTAAATTCATTAATAGACGTTCTAACATATATGAAAGATAATAAAGATGTATGGTTTATTGAAAATGATACATTAAAATCTAATAGTCAAACTTTCATAGATGAATATAATCAAAAAGTAGAACAAACAAATATTGAATTATAATAAAATAGAGCTTAACTTTTATAGTTAAGCTCTATTTATGTTTAGTTTCATTACATAGGCATCTTCTGTATTATTATAATATTTTTTTCTTATTGATATTATTTCAAACCCGAATTTTAAGTATAAGCTTTGAGCAGCCATATTAGATTTTCTAACTTCTAATAAAATCTCTTTAATATTGTTTTTATTACAAAAAGAAATTATATTTTCTAACATGTTAGTTGCTATTTTCATATGTGTATGTTCTTTATCTACGACAATAGATATTAAATCGGCACTGTCTAATACATAGGATACACCTGCATAGCCTACAACTTTATTACTAAGTTTTGCAGTGATAAAATAGTTATTATTATTTTTAAGTTCACTTTCTAATATATTTTCTGATAAGATTTTTATATTATGACTTTTTTCAAGATTTATTGAATCTTGTATATCTTGTTTTTTCATTACAGATATTTTTATGTTATTATTCATGTTTTGTCATTCTTTCTGCTTGAGATTTCCTTGCATAAAGAGCATCTAGACTATAAGCATTGTACATATATGGTTTTGTATCTTGTAATTTTAAGTAACATTCAATTAGATCGTTAGTTGTAGGGTATAGTTCAAATAAATTAGAAGAAATAGTTGAAAGTATATCTTTAAATTTATTTACACAATTACCAGCTACAACTAAATTCTCATAATTTTTATCTATATTAGATATAACGTTATCAATAGTATCATTATCTACATCTTTTATTTTTTCAATTGATATTTTTCCGTCATTTATAGATAATTTATCTATTCCGTAATATACTCTGTTATTTCTTGCGTCAATTAAAGATAAAATATATACATCATTATCTTCTTTTATTCTGTTATATGCTACATAGCTAATTAAATCTATAGAAGATATTGAAAATATTTCTAAATCCTTTACTTGTGCAAATGCCTTTACCGTAGCAAGTCCTATACGAAGTCCTGTAAAAGATCCAGGACCATTAATGCATGCAAGTATGTTTATCTTATCTAAATCTATGCCAGATTCAATTAATGTTTCATCAATTATTGGAAGTAATTTTTCAGAATGAGTTACTTCATTATCTATAGATTTTGTATAATATTTATCATTATTTAATACGCTGCAACTTGCAATTTTAGTTGTGGTATCTATTCCTAAAATATTCATTATTTATTCCTCCAAATCTTAAAGTATCTTTTATTTTCATCTTCAATATCTTTTGTGATATCAATATGTATTGTATTTTGAGGTAATATATCGGATATTATTTCGTCACCCCATTCAATTAAACATATACCATTATCAAAATATTCAGTTCCAATATCATCAAGAAATTCATTACTGTTTTTTATCCTATATACATCAAAATGATATATTGGATAATCTTTGCCTATATTATATTCATTTACTATTGTAAAAGTAGGACTGCTAACATCTTTTTCTACATTAAAATAACTTGCAATTCCATTTAAAAAAACAGTTTTGCCAGACCCTAGTTCTCCGTTTAAAGTTATTATATCACCTTTTTTTAAATATTTTGCAATATAATTAGCTAACCATTTTGTATCATCAACATTATTAGATACATATTCATAGCTAAAATCATCAGCTGTATTGAATATTGTATTAAGTATATTATTTATATTTTTATTTGTTATTTTCTCCAAAAAAATCACCAATATAATTATACCAAAATTGTTGATAAATATCAAATAAAAAGCGGATTTAAAATGTTTAATAATTAAACTTAAAAAATCGGTTGCAAAATTGAAAAAGAAAATATAAAATATATAAAAAAGGAGAGTAGAGATGTCAGAGACTAAGTGGACTAAAGAGCAGCAAGAAGCAATAGAAAAAAGAAATGCTAACATTTTAGTTAGTGCTTCTGCTGGAAGTGGTAAGACAGCAGTTTTAGTAGAAAGAATAATACAAAAAGTAATAAATGAATATCTAGATATAGATAAAATATTAGTTGTTACATTTACAAATGCAGCTGCTCAAGAATTAAAAGAAAAGATATTAAATGCTATATATAAAGCATTAGATAAAGAAAAAGATATAAAGAAGATAAATCATTTAAAAAATCAATTAATATATATAAATAGGGCAAATATAACTACTATTGATGCTTTTTGCCTAAGGCTTGTAAAAGAAAATTTTAATATATTAGATATAGATCCAAATATAAAAATATGTGAAGAATCTCAAAGTATACTTATAAAATCTAAAATATTAGAAGAACTTTTAGAAGAAGAGTATGAAGGATATGTAGATAAAAAAGATGTATTTGGATTATATAACATATTAGAATTATTTAATGGAAAAGATGAGGAGTTATTAGATAACATATTAAGAATATATAACTATATACAATCATTTCCATATCCATTTGATTGGTTAAAAGAACAAATTGAAAAGTATAATATAGATGAAGCTATAGATTTATATGATACGGATTTTGGAAGAGATATATATCAAGATATAGTAGATGAAATTGAATTATGTATAGTAAAATATGATGAATATTTACAAAAAATACAAAATAACGAAGAGTTTAATAAATGTTTTGAACTATTAAATGAGGATTTATATGAGCTAAAAAGATGTATAAATATACAAAAACCTAGTTGGGACACTTTATATGATAATATTAACAATATTGAATTTAAAAGATTTAATATTGGAAAAGTATCAAATACTGATTTAAAAGATGAAATATCAATATTTAGGAAAAATGAAGTAAAAGATGTAATAGAAAAAAGTAAGAAAAAAATTTATACTAAAAGCAAAGAAATAATTGAAGATAATAAAATCGCATATAGTTATTTAAGTTATTTATATAATTTTCTTGTATCTTTTGATACTAAGTTTAAATATCAAAAGAAAAGTGAAGGAGTAGCTGAGTTTAATGATATAATGCATTATGCATTAGAACTGTTATTAGATAAAGAATATAATCTAACAGATATAGCTAAGACTTTGAAAGATAGATATAAAGAAATATATACAGATGAATATCAGGATACAAGCTTTGTACAAGAAAAAATATTAGAGGCTATTTCTAAAGAAAATAATAGATTTATGGTAGGTGATATAAAACAAAGTATATATGGCTTTAGACAAGCTAGACCAGACATATTTAATGAAAAATATACATTATATAAAAAGAATGAAGATTGTAGTGATAAGGATTTAAATTGTAAGATAATACTTGCTAAAAACTTTAGAAGTAGATATCAAGTAATAGATGGAATTAATTATATATTTGAAAAGATAATGAGTATGAAAAATGGGCAGTGTGACTATAATGATGACGAAGTTTTAAAGTGTGGAAATACAAGTTATATTGAACAAGATAAAAACATGTATAATACTCAGATAAATATAATAGATTTAAAAGAAGAAGAAACTAGCTTATTAGAAGAAAATAATAATGATGAAGAAATAGATGAAGATTTGACAGCTACACAAATTGAAGCAAAATGTATTGCTTATAGAATAAAAGATATTGTAAAAAATGTTAAATTATCATATAATGACGGAATACTTAGAAATGCTACATATAAAGATATAGTAATATTATTAAGAGGAATAAAGAATAAAGCAGATATTATAGAAGAAATTTTAAAAGAAAATGATATACCAGTATTTTGTGATACTTCAAGTAGTATTTTTGAAGGAGATGAAGTAAAGCTAATATTATCATTTTTAAAAATATTAGATAATCCTTATCAAGATGTATATATGGTAAGTATAATGTATAGTATAATTGGAGAATTTACTTTAGATGAGATTACAAAAATAAGATTATATGATAGTAAATCATATATTTATGATACTCTAAATAATATAGTAAATGATGAAGAGTATTTTAAAAAAGAAAAAGATTTAGTAAATAAAATAAAGGTATTTTTAGAATTATTAGAAAAATATATTAAATATTCTAAAATATATAGTATATCAGATTTATTAATTAGAATATATAAAGATACAAATATATATTATCAGTTTGATTTAGAAGAAGATGCTGATTCTAAAAAAGCAAATTTAGATTATTTAATAGAACTTGCTTCAAATTTCTATTCTTATACAGGTAACACACTAAATTCATATATTAGATATGTAGATAGCCTAAAAGATAAGCAAGATACATCAAGTTCTGCAGCAAAAATAATTGGAGAAAATGAAAATGTTTTAAGAATAATGACAATACACAAGTCTAAAGGACTAGAGTTTCCAATTGTAATACTTGCAGATTGTGCTAAGGGTTATAATTTTAAAGATGCAAGGCAGCAAAAGGTATTGCTACATCATAAATATGGAATAGGTATAGATGTTGTAAATCAAAATCTTGGTGTAACTTATCCATCATTAATAAAACAGTCTGTAAAGTCTGTAATTGAAAAAGAAACAAAGTCAGAAGAAATGAGACTTTTATACGTTGCTTTAACTAGGGCAAAAGAAAAATTATATTTGTTTGCTACAGTAAAAGATTTTGAAAAAGACTATAGTATGCAATCTATTAATATGAAAGAGAATAAGTTTAATGAGACACTTATATCACTAAATACTAGTTATTATAAAAATTTATTACCGGTTATAAAATATTATCAAGAGTATGATAATGACAAAAATGTTTTTGATATTGTAAATATAAATGTCAATTCTACTATCACTGATGAAAATTTAAAGAAACTTTTTAAGATAAAAGAAAATACAATATCTAATATGTCAATATCAGATAAATTAGAAAAGGTTATTGGCAAGAATTTAGATTATGTAGATAATAGCATTATATATGATTTAAAAGAAAACTTTGATACAACATATAAATATCATAAAGATGCAATTTCTCCCGCAAGAATTAGTGTTAGTAACTTGAAAAAAGAAAATGAAGAAAATGTGGTATCAAAGTTTAAAGATGAAATATATGAAGAAAATAATAATTTAGATGAGAAATTTAAAATTCCTGATCAGTTAAGTGATAATAAAAATTCTTATACTGCTGTAAGAAAGGGAATATTAATTCACTTTATACTTCAAAATTTAGATTTTAATCTTAATACGAGGGAACAAATAAAAGAATATATAGATAATTTAAATGATAATGGAACAATAAATGATAGTGATAAAAAGTATATAAGTATTAATAAAATATACAACTTTTTAAAATCAAATATTGGAGAAGAACTAAAACAAGCATCTCATATATATAGAGAGTACGAATTTGTATTAGATGATAAGGATATATCAAATAGTTTAATTCAGGGTGTAATAGATTTATTTTATGTAGTAGGTGAAAAAGTTATTTTAGTAGATTTTAAGACTGATAGAATAACTGATGAGATGGAATTTATAAAAAAATATAAAATACAGTTAGATATATATAAAGAAGCTATAAATAAGTTAACAAAATATAAAGTGAATAAAGTATACATATATTCGTTTAATTTGAATAAATCAATAGAGATTAAGGGGGAGAAAAATGAATAAGTATGAAGATGATGAGCTTTTACATTTAAAAAATGGAGATTTAGAATATATACAATTTAAAATATTAAATAAATATAATGTTAAAAATTGTATTACTTTAAGGTATGGTGGAGTAAGTAAAGGAGATTATGATAGTCTAAATTTTAGAACACTTGGAAATGATAGCATAGAAAATGTATTGAAAAATGTTGAAATTATAAAAAATGCTGTAGGATTTCATCAAATATGTAAAGGTATGCAAGATCATACAGATAATGTAATTATACTAGACAATTGTAATAAGGATGAATATAAATTTGAAAATTTAAATACTACTTTAGTTGATGGCTATATTATAAAGGATAAAAATATAGCATCTTTAGTTACTGTAGCTGATTGCAATCCTATAATAATATATGATACTAAAAATAATGTTGTTGCTAATGTACATGCTGGTTGGAAAGGTGTTATAAATAAAATTTATATAAATGCTATAAATATTATGATGAATAAGTTTAATAGTGATGCTAGAGACTTAATAGTTTGTATTGGACCATCTATTAGAAAATGTTGTTTTACTAGTAAGGAGAAAAGCTTTAAAGATAAGTTTACAACAGAATTTGATTATTCAGATAAGTATTTAACATATGAAGATGATAAAGAGACATTTCATATAGATTTAATAACAATATTACAGAAAGAATTAAAAAAAGTAGGTATATTAAAAGAAAATATACATGTGGCTAATATATGTACTAGATGCAACAGTAATGACTTCTTTTCTTATAGAAAAGCGACTCAATCTGGGAAAAAAGATTATGCTACAATGGCTTGCATAGTGGAATTAGATTAAGTGAAAATAATGTGAAATATTAGTAAATTATTGACTATGCATTTTTAGTTTGTTATAATTTACAAGTGAAAGAGGAGGTATACATATGCTTAATAAGATGAATTTGCCCAATAAGTTAACTATGTTAAGAATAATATTAGTACCAATATTTATTTTAGTTTTATGCATTCCAAAAGAATTTTTTGAGTTCTTAAAAATAGAGTCTGTATATAATTATATGGGATATGTTGCTTTAGGAATTTTTGCTATTGCAGCTTTTACAGATTTTCTTGATGGAAGAATATCTAGAAGTAAAGGAATAGTCACTAAATTTGGAAAGGTAATGGATCCTTTGGCAGATAAGCTATTAGTATCAGCAGGTTTTATAATGCTTACAGGACTTGGTGTAATTCCAGCATTTATAACAGCTATAGTAGTATTTAGAGATTTCTTTGTAAATGCTTTAAGAATGTTTGGGTCAGATAATGCAAAGGATGTGTCTGCTGGATTAAGTGGAAAAATAAAAACTTTATTTCAAATGCTTTCTATAGTTTTAGCTCTATTAAATTATTCTTTAATGCCAACTATGGGAATAGGAAGCTTTATATCTAATTCATTGGATATGAGTATGTTTGGACTTATAATAAATGTTGCAATGAGTGTAACTTTAATATTTGCTTTAATAGCAACAATATGGTCTTTTGTAGACTATTTTAATAGATTTAAAGAAGATATTGATGTTGTAAATTAATAAAATACAATAAATTAATACGATAAATTCAATTTATCGTATTTTTTTGAGTTTATTTGACGATATTAGATTTTAGAAGTATAATCATAATAAATACTAAGTATTAAATATATTTTATCAGATATTGTATTAAATAGGGGGTAAATATATATGGGAACTTTTTTAGGAATATTAATACCTTTTTTAGGTACTACTTTGGGATCAGCATTAGTATTTTTTATGAAAAATAAAATAAATAACAAAGTGGAAAGATTCTTAACAGGACTTGCTTCAGGGGTTATGATAGCAGCTTCAATTTGGTCATTACTTATTCCATCGATTGATATGGCAACAGAACAAGGAAAAATTAGTTGGTATCCAGCAGCAATAGGATTTTCTTTAGGAATAGTTTTTTTACTTGTTTTAGATATGATTATCCCACATTTACATATTAGTAGTAAAAGACCAGAAGGAATAGAAAGTAAATTTAAAAAGGTTACAATGCTAGTTTTAGCTGTGACTTTGCATAACATACCAGAAGGAATGGCAGTAGGGGTTGTACTTGCTGGTGCACTTGCACAAGAATCTGGTATTACACTTGCAGCAGCATTTGCTTTATCAATAGGTATTGCAATTCAGAATTTATTAGAAGGAGCAATAATTTCTATGCCTTTAAAAAGTGAAGGAATGAGCAAATTAAAATCATTTGTTTATGGGGCTTTATCTGGAATAGTTGAGCCAATTGGTGCGATTGTAACAATACTTTTAACAAATCAAATAGTATCTCTATTACCATATCTATTAGCATTTGCAGCAGGTGCAATGATTTATGTTGTAGTAGAAGAATTAATACCAGACTCTCAAACAGGGGAGCATAGTAATGTTGGAATAATTGGAGTAGCTATAGGATTTGTTTTAATGATGATATTAGATGTAGCTTTAGGATAAATAGATAGTTTATGCTATCTATTTTTTTGCTTAAAAGCAAATTTTTTTATTTTATTTTTTTCTTGAAATAATATATAATCTATAGTAAAATGTATATAATAAAGCATAGAATATAACTATTCTATGTTTTCTGTGCGTATATTTGAGGTGTAAAAATGGATAAAAATCAAATGAATTTTTTTGATAATGATATAGATAGTATAAAACAGGAATTGGAAAATTTAAGAAAAGAGATAGAATATCATAATAAGTTGTACTATGAGCAAGATAATCCAGAAATTTCAGATTATGAATATGATAAATTGACTCAAAGACTAAAACAGATTGAAAGAGAGCATCCAGAGCTTATAACTAAAAATTCTCCAACTCAAAAAGTAGGAGGAAAGACAAAAAATATATTTACACAAGTAACACATGATATTCAAATGCAGAGTTTGCAAGATGTTTTTTCTTTGGAAGAGGTGGAAGATTTTGTAGATAAAGTAAAAGCAGAATATGGTGACAGAACAGACTTTTGTGTTGAAACTAAAATAGATGGATTATCTGTATCATTAGAGTATGTAGATGGTATATTAAAAAGAGGTTCTACGCGTGGAGATGGGTATGTAGGTGAAGATGTTACTCAAAACATAATGCAGATAAAGGATATACCATATAGGCTAAAAAGTAATGATACAATAGAAGTTAGAGGAGAGGTTTATTTATCTAGAAAAGAGTTTGAAAAAATAAATGAAGAATTATTATCACAAAATAAACAGCAATTATCTAATCCAAGAAATGCAGCTGCTGGTACTTTAAGGCAGTTAGATAGTGAACTTGTTAAAAGAAGAAACTTAAGTATATTTATATTTAATGTTCAAAGAGGCAAAAAGTTTGATACTCATTATGAAAGTTTAAACTATTTAGATAGTATAGGAATGAAGACTATTAAAGTTAGATTTTTATGTTCTAATAAAGATGAGGTTATAACAGCTATAAAAAAAATTGGAAATATGCGAGATGAACTTGAATATGATATTGATGGAGCTGTTGTAAAGGTAAATAATTTGCAGGTCAGACAAGAAATGGGGCAGACTATTAAGGTACCAAAATGGGCTGTCGCATATAAGTATCCACCAGAACAAAAAGCAACAAAAGTATTAGATATAACTTTCCAAGTCGGAAGAACAGGTCAAGTAACTCCTGTAGTTATTCTAGAGCCAGTAAGAGTGGCTGGAAGTATAATTTCTAAAACGACACTTCACAATTTTGATTTTATGCAAGAAAAAGATATTAGAATTGGAGATAAAGTAGTTATACAAAAAGCAGGAGATGTAATACCCGAAGTAGATCGTGTCCTAAAAGAAGAAAGAACAGGTAAAGAGATAAAAGTAGAGATTCCAAAAGTGTGTCCGGTATGTGGTGAAGAGCTTGAAAAAGAAGATGATGAGGTCGCTTTAAGATGTACTAATAGTGAATGTCCTGCTCAAATATATAGAAGCATTACCCATTTTGTATCAAGAGATTGTATGGATATATCTGGTATGGGAGATGCTATTGTAGATACTTTGATAGAGAAAGGACTTTTAAAAGATGTTGCAGATATATACTACTTAAAATATGATGACATACTTAACTTAGATGGTTTTAAGGAAAAATCTGCATTAAATATAATTAGTGCAATAGAAAAAACAAAATCCAACTCATTAGATAAATTAATATTCGGACTTGGAATAAGACACATTGGAAAAAGAGCATCTAAAATTTTAAGTCAGAATTTTGATGATATATATGCTATTGCAAGTGCAAGTGTTGAAAGCTTAAATGAATTAGAAGATTTTGGACTTATTATGGCAGAGTCAGTTTATGAGTTCTTTAAGAAGCCTAAAACATTAGAAATAATAAAGAAATTAGATGAAGCAGGAGTAAATCTAAAAGGTGAAAAAAAACAGAAAAAATCTGATATTTTAGAAAAAATGAATATATGTGTTACAGGTTCATTTGATAATTATTCTAGAGATGATATCATAAAAATGATTGAAGAAAATTCTGGAAAAGCTACAACTTCTGTTTCGAAGAAAACTAGTTTCCTAATAGCAGGTGATGCGGCAGGTTCAAAGCTTCAAAAAGCAAATACTCTTGGAATAAAAGTAATAAATATGAATGAATTTTTAGATATGATAAATGAAGAAGGGAAAAATTAATGAATCCACTTATAAAAGTTTTAGCAAATAGTAGTAATTATTCGTCTTTAATAAAAGAACTATTAAAAAATAATGAAAAAAAATTAAGTATTGTTGGCCTTACTGATAGCAGTAAGGCTTGGATGCTTTATGGAATTACACAAAATACAGGTAAAAGCTCCATAATTATATGTAGTAATGCATTTCAAGCAAATAAAATAATACAAGATTTAAAGTTTTATGCAGATGGAATTGAGATAGTATTTTTACCGGCAAGATCATTACAATATTATGATATAGATGCTGAGAGTAAAGAAATCTCAAATCAAAGAATGTATGCAATTGAAAGAATACTTAGTGGCAAAAAGATAATAGCTGTAACTACTATAGATGCACTTCTTGTTAAAATGTTCCCTAATACTAAATATAAAGGAGAAGAATTCAGCATAAAAGTAGGAGATAGTATACAAATGAATAAACTTGTAGAAAAGCTATCTAGATTTGGATTTGAAAGAACCGAAAATGTAGAGGGAAAAGGTCAGTTTGCTGTAAGGGGAGGTATAATAGATTTATTTTGTATAAATAATGATTTGCCTTATAGAATAGAGTTTTTCGGAGAGGATGTTGATAGTATTAGAACCTTTGATCCTATAACTCAAAGAAGTATTGATACAGTTAAAAAAATAGATATGTCACAAGTATCAGAAAATTATGTTACAAATGATAAGATAAATGCGGTAGTTGAAGAATTGAAGAATTTTTTAAAAGAAGGTAATTTATCTGATGAGCTAAAAAGTAATATAGAATCTGATATAGAAAAAATAAAAATGGGTTCATTAGATAACTTGATAGATAAATATTTTAATCTACTTGTGAAGAGACCTGAAAATTTATTAGACTATTTAAAAGAATATAATATTTTTATAGATGAGCCTACCAAATGTAAAGAGAAAGCTAGTAGCATAACTTATGAAAATAATGAGACTATAAAGGTGTTGGCACAAAGAAATTACATATATATGCCTTTTGTAAATAGATATTTATCTTTTGAAGAGGTAGAAGCAAGACTGGAAAATGAGATGACTAGTATTTATCTTGAAAGAATAAATATAGATAAAGTTATATTAAGAAATAGAAAAGTATATAATTTTAGTGTAAAAGAAGCAAATTTCTATAAAAGCTCTATTGAAGTTTTAAGTTTGGATATATCAAGATCTAAAGATAAAGCTGTATTATTAGTTTTTCCAACAGATACAAGATATAATCAGGTAAAGAATTATCTTTTGGATAATAATATAAAAGTAGAAGAAATATTAGATATATTATCATCGGATGATTTAGATATAGGAAAAGTATATATAACTAAAGGAATAATGTCAGGTGGATTTTACTCAGATGAGTTTGAAATATTAGTTATAGCAGAGCCTGTTAGTGGACTTTCTACTACTACAAAGAAGATAAAAAAGACAAGTGTCGGACAAAGAATAAACACTTATGCAGATTTACAAGTTGGAGATTATGTTGTACACGAAAATCACGGTATAGGTATATATAGAGGAGTAGAGACGGTTAAAGTACAAGATACTCAAAAAGATTATATTAAAATAGAGTATGCAGATAGAGGAATGCTATATGTTCCAATAAATCAATTAGATTGTGTTGGAAAATATGTATGTGATGATGGTGCAAAACCTAAAATAAATTCATTAGGTACAAAAGAGT
>CALXBV010000084.1 GCA_944386635.1 uncultured Clostridia bacterium | reverse complement strand
CCAAAATCCTCCCTAATTCTAGTTCCTCTACCAATAATTTGTTTAAATTCTGTCATTGAATTAATATTAGAATCTAACACTATTAATTTGCAAGTTTTACAATCAGCTCCTGTTGTTAGCAATTTGCTCGTTGTTACAATTGTTGGATACTTTTCTTCAACATCTATAAAATTTTCTAACTGATCTTTCCCATCTTGATTATCACCTGTAATTCGCATGATATAGTTTGGATTTTCTAACATCATATCTGAATTTTCATTAACTAGTGCTTGTCTCATTCTTTCAGCATGCTCTATATCAATACAAAATACAATTGTCTTATTATATCTATTTGTATTCTTCAAAAATTCAGTAACTCTTTTTGCTACTACTTGTGTTCTTTCATCTATAATTATTTTTTTATCAAAATCGGCCTGATAATAAGTCTCATCTGTATCTATAATATTACCATTTACATCAGTTTTACCAGCTTCTGGTCTATATCCAACCAAATCTTTATCTAAATTAACTCTTATAACTTTATAAGGAGCTAAAAAGCCATCATCTATTCCTTGTTTTAACGAATATGTATATATTGGCTCTCCAAAATAAGTTATATTAGATACTTCTTTATCCTCTTTTGGAGTTGCAGTTAACCCAATTTGAGTAGCACCACTGTAATATTCTAATATTCTTCTCCAATTTGAATCGTCAGCCGCGCTACCTCTATGGCATTCATCTACAATAATTAAATCAAAAAAATCTCTTTGAAAATTTTTAAATATATCTGTTCCTTGTCCATCAGTAAGTTGTTGGTATAATGCCATATATATTTCATAAGAACTGTCCATTTTTCTATTTTCTACTTTAGTCATTATATTACTAAATGGTTGAAAATCTTGACTCATAGTTTGATCTATAAGCATATTTCTATCTGCCAAATAAAGTATTTTCTTTTTTAATCCTGCTTTTCTTAATCTATGTATAATTTGAAAAGCTGTAAATGTTTTTCCAGTACCCGTAGCCATAACTAATAATATTCTTTTTTGATTTCTTGCTATTGCTTCACATGTTCTATTAATTGCTATTCTTTGATAATATCTTGGCTTATTTGTTCCTGGGGCATAATAGTATGGTTCATTAATAATTTTTTCTTCATCCAATGTAAGATTTTTTCCTATCTTATACCTATTCCACAATTCTTCTGGAGAAGGAAATTCATCCATTGAAATTTCTCGCTCTTTTCCGGTAAAGAAATCATGTTCTAAAAAAAATTTTCCATTAGTTGAATACGCAAAAGGAATATCTAAAATTTTGGCATAATTCATTGCTTGTTGCATTCCAGCTCCTACTGATAATATATTCTTTTTAGCTTCTACCACTGCAATAGGTTTAGAATTATTATAATATAATATATAATCTGCCTTTTCTCCTTTTTTTCTTGTAGACATATTTCCCCTTACAATTACTCTTCCAGCAGTAAAATAAACTTCACTTCTAATTTGCTTTTCCAGGCTCCATTTTTTAGTCAAAGCTGGTGTTATATACATGTTTCTTACATCTTCCTCAGATAATTGTTCTTCTATTTCCATAAACGCTCCCTCAAAAACTTCCGATAAATTTTCATTATCAGAATTATTTTATCATAAAAACAAAAAATATACTACATTTTGACATATTTTTAATTTTCTCTCTTCTTTTATATAAAAAATCGTTACAACCGCTAAAATTGGAACGATTGATAAGATATTTACAGAAATAAAATTTAAACTTATAATCTTCAACTTATAAAAAATATAAATATAAATATAAATATAAATATAAATTACTAAAATTCATTTTTATTGCTTAAATATATAATATCATCATACAACATAAAAAAACTTCTTATTAATTTACTTATTTTATGATTATATTTAAAATACCTTTCCTTAAATTCCATGAATAATACTAGTTTTAAAGTTTATCTGTTTATTTTATAATTAAATTTTCTCTATAATTCTCTTCAAATACTCCCATATTTTAAGTGTAGACTTAATAGATACTCTTTCACTAGGACTGTGAGCATCATATAAATTAGGACCTATGCATATGTATTCACAATCTTGTTTTTTGTTAACAAAAAAGCCACCTTCTACTACACCTTGTGATATAACTTGTGCCATTTTTTCATTAAACATATTTTCATATATTTGCTTACTAGTGCTTGCTAAGTTGTTATTTTCTTTTTTTGGTACACCTTTTAAATTTTGACTCCATTTTATATTTAAGTTATATTTAGTTATTAGATTATTTAAGTTATCTAAGTATTGTTCTTCTGCCTCTTTGACATTACTTCTTTCAGAGAAAGCTATATTTATTCTATTGTCTTCTATATTAACTGCAGCCATATTTCCAGATTGTACTACGTTGCCTTCTTCATCTCTTTTTATTGCACCATTTTGAAATTCACATATGAATCCAACCAAATCATTTGATACATTTTCATCCAATGTATTTTCTTGATATTGTATTTTATTTAAAGATATTTTTACTTCTTCTCCATAAAACTGTTTTTGTGAATTTATGTATTTTTCTAATGTATTTTCCACATTTTCATCGTTTGTAGCAAAAATAATATTCACATTACGTGGTATTACATTTACTCTACTACCACCATTTATTTGTATAATTCTATATGTATCTAGTTTAGTTAATAGTTCTATTCCAAGTTTTATTGGATTACCTCTTTTTTCATCTACAATATTTCCACCTGAGTGTCCACCTTTAAAATTATCATAAGTAAGTTTATAGCAATATTTATATTCATTTTTTTGTGTGTTATATGGTAATGTACATATCCATTCATTACACTGAGCAGAACTCACTAGCATCTTTTCTTCCCTTCCACCATCTAGTGAAATAATTTTATTGCTTTCTAATCTATCCATATCTAAATTAATAGCCCCAAGCATTGTTGTTTCTTCTTCTGATGTGAAAATACATTCGAGTTTAGGAGCTATAATATCATCTGAGTCAAGCATTGCTAGAATATATGCGACACCTATTCCATTATCTGCACCAAGAGTTGTACCTTTTGCTTTAATATAATCTCCATCTATATATAACTCTAGTGGATCATTTGAAAAATCATGCTGTATATTATCTTGCTTTTCACAAATCATATCTGTGTGTGCTTGAATTGCTATTGGCTTCCTATTTTCTTGTCCTTTTGACGCTTCTTTTATTATAACTATATTGTTATACTCATCTGTATAATATTTTAAATTTCTTTCTTTAGCAAATTCTACTAAATAATTTACTATTTTTTGTTCTTCACCAGATCTTCTTGGTATTTTACTAATATCTTCAAAAAATTTAAATACTTTATATTTTCTTAAATCTTCTAACATATAATCACTTCCTTAACTCGAGTATCTTTTTAAGAACTCTTTTGTCCTTTTCTTCTTAGGGTTATCTAAAACCTCTTCAGGCGTTCCCTCTTCTACAATTTCACCTTTACTCATAAATATAATTCTATCTGCTATTTCTTTTGCAAATTGTATTTCATGAGTTACAATTACCATTGTTCTTTTTTGAGAAGCAAGTTCTTTTACTACTTTTAGGACTTCTCCTACAAGTTCTGGATCAAGAGCACTTGTAGGTTCATCCATAAATATAATTTGAGGCTCTATTGCAAGTGTTCTTGCAATAGACGCTCTTTGTTGTTCTCCACCAGAAAGACTACATGGATACTGCTCAACTTTATTTTTAAGTCCAATATCTGTTAAGATTTTTAATGCTTTTTTATTTGCCTCCTTAAAATCCATTTTTAATACTTGTGTCATAGCTTCAGTTACATTTTGAAGTACAGACAAGTGTGGAAACAAATTAAAACTTTGAAATACCATACCACATTCTAAATTCATTTTATTCAAAATATCTTTTGAATTATATATTACTTTTTCTTTTTTTATCTCTTTAACCATTGAATCTTCATTTATTGTTATATTTCCACTATCTATTTTTTCTGGTTGATTTATACATCTAAGTATAGTAGATTTACCTGAACCCGAAGAACCAATTATTGCAAGTACTTCACCTTTATTTACTTTAAAAGACACATTTTTAACCGCATATGAATCATTATATTTCTTAACTAAATTATCTACTTTCAAAATTTGTTCCATAGTTTTATTCCTCCTACGTTATAGTATAATAACTAAACTTCTTTTCTAATTTATTAAATGCAAAAGTAACAATTGTACAAAGTGCAAGATACATTACACCTGCAATACATAGTGGCAATATTGAAAACTGAAAGCTTGCCTGTTTTTGTGCAAGTGCAAATATTTCAGTAACTCCAATTACTTGGGCAAGGGACGTTGTCTTTACAAGTGATATAACTTCATTAGACATAGCAGGTAAAATTCTTTTTACAACTTGTGGTAGTATTATTCTAAAAAATGTCTGACTTTTAGAAAATCCAAGTGTAAAAGCTGCCTCTTTTTGCCCTTTTGGAATACTCAATATACCACTTCTAAATATCTCCGCAAAGTATGCTGCATAATTTATTACAAAAGCAATTATAACTGCTAGAAATCTATCATATGATATCTCAAACAAATAGTATGGTGCAAAGTATACAAAAATTATTTGAAGCATCATAGGTGTTCCACGTATTATTAGTATATATATTTTTGTTATAGCATTTAAAATTTTATTTTTAGAGTTTTGAGCAATAGCCACTACTATTCCTAGAGGTATTGCAAAAATTAGAGTTAATACAAAGATTAGTAATGTTGTAGATAAGCCTTGTGAAAGTATTTTTAATAGATTTAAAATATTCTCCATATATATTTTCCTTTTAGTTATTTGTTATATCTTTGCCAAACCATTTTATAGAGATTTCACTTAGCTTACCTTCTTGTCTTAATTCTTCTATTGCTTTATCTACTTTATCTTTTAACTCTACATTTCCTTTTTTAAATGCTATAACCATTCCTTTAGAATCTTCACCAATTGAAGCTTCAAAAGTCTTAAATTTCTTACCCTGTTCATTTATAATGTAATTTCCAGATATCTCACTCATATATACTGCATCAATATTTCCTGTCTCTAAATCCATTAGTGCTGTTAGATAATCTGTGTAACCTATAACTTCTTGTAAACTTTTTCCAAAATCTGATTCTTCAAGTCTTCTTTCCTGAACTGAACCATTTTGAATACCTATCTTTTTGCCTACCAAATCTTCTTGTGAATTATATGATGAATCTACTTTTACAACAAACATAGACTTATCTTTTAGATATGGTTCACTTAAAGTCATAGCCTCATTTCTTTCTTCGGTATATCCAAATCCATTCCATATACAGTCTATATTTCCAGAATCTAATTCTTGTTCTTTAGCAGCCCAAGATATTGGCTGTACTTTTAAGTTAAGTCCCAATTTATTACATACTTCCTGTGCTAAATCTATATCAAAACCTACCAATTCATTATTTTCATTTCTAAAACCCATAGGTGGGAAATTATCATCCATCCCTAATACTAATGTGTTATCTTGTGTATCCTTATTTGAATATAAACAAATACATGATACTAATAACACTACAACTACAATAATTCCTAATACACTCATAATTTTTTTACTCATCTTTTTTCCTCCTTAAATTTGCATACAAAAAGTTAAAATTATATTAAAATGTCGCGACCAATTTTAATATGAATATGAAAAAGGACCTTAAAAGTACTACAATGTACCTTTAAGGTCCTAATAAACAATAAAGGCACAAGCATCAAAAGCCTGTGCCTAAATTTAAGACACAAGCTTATTTAATATGATGATTATAACCTTTATTGTTTAATATATTTCTCATAAAAATTTCCCCTTTTTGATATATTTAGAATACTATTTTTACATTTATTTGTCAATAGCTTTTTATAAAAAATCTTTTTTATAATATAACTTAATAAATTTTGTCGAATTATTATGTCTAAAACTATATTGCTTTTTTATTTTACTTATGATAAACTTAATGTACAATTTGTATAAATATCTTGCTTTCAATATATCTAATTTGCACTTAATA
>CALXBV010000083.1 GCA_944386635.1 uncultured Clostridia bacterium | reverse complement strand
GTTAATTTTACATAATACCTACCAAGTTCTAGATCATCAAAAACTACAGTTCCATCTTCTCCTGTTGTTTGAGATATTCCTTGTACATTATTTTCTTCTGTATAATTTTCAGCTTGAGAAGTATTTTCACAAGTCTCATCTACCTTATATATAGTGTATTCAGCTCCAACAAGTGGTGGATTTGTTATTGTATCTCCATTTTGTTGCTCATGTGCAATTATTGTTATTGATCCTGTTGTTGGATCTGCTGCGTTTACTTTTAATGCTACACATGATGCCAATACCATAAATATAGCAACTAAAAGCATAGTATATCTTTTTATTTTACTTTTCATATATTATCCTCCCTTTTTAATTTATCTATTATTAAAATATCACAAATTTATAAAATTTTTCAATATCTAATAATAAATAAAAATCTACTGGTATAACTGAAGTGGTTTTCCCTAAAATCAAAAAAAGATTGCCAAAATTAATTGACAATCTATAATTTATTATTCAGAGCTTGCTTCTCTTTTTGCTTTTTTCTTTCTTCTAAATGGAAATCTTAGTCCTTCTTCAGATGTAGGCAATACACCAAATCCAAGTATTAATAAAATTATTGATCCTATACCTGCAAATGCTGTACTTCTTGCATACTCTGGATTTAAATTAAAGTTCCAACTTCTAAGTCCCATTCCCTTTTCAAGATTTTGTTGATAATATAGTATTTCTTTTACAACTCTAGCATCATTATTTATACCCTCTTTTGTTTTATCCACAATGTCCTTTAACGTATCATCAATATTTGTACTTATTATTAAAGTTTCTGTATCTTTAAAGTAAGTATAAACAACATATGGCTGAGTCTTATATACATTATTTACTATGTTTCCAACTATCTTGTCTATATATGTTTGATCCACATTAAATGTAGTTAGCTGATAATCTAAAACTATTGCTATTTTGTTTTCTTTTGCTGCCTTACTTATTGCATTTCTAGCATAAGTTTTATCTGGTTCGGACATTGAATTTGAAACGTCCTGTACATAATCTACATTATCTTTTAATGGTAATCCTGGAAACACTATAGTACTAAGTACAGTCCATATAAGCCATATTGCAAGAGCAATTAAAGCAATACCAACTATAAGTCTTGATATGAATTTGTATGTTTTCTTCATACTCATTCCTCCTTTTTAAAATTTTTTTACAGATTTTTTAAACGCAAGCGTTTAAACTCCCATGTATCCGTACTCTTGTAATTCCAATAGTTATTACATTTAAAAAATAACTGCAAAGTAATTATATCATCCATTTTATTTTATGTCAAGCAATAATCATATAAGTATATTAATATTTAGTTATACTATAACATTTTTAAAACTAAAGCATAAAATACATTATGGTGGTGAAATTATGAATATAATTGTACAAAAATATGGTGGAAGCTCTGTTGCAGATAAAGAAAAACTAGAGCTAATATGCAATAAAATAATAAAAGAAAAGAATAAGAATAATAATGTTGTAGTTGTTGTATCTGCACAAGGAAAAACAACCAACAACTTAATAGCTAAAGCTGAAGAATATACAAATAATAGTGATATAATATCTAAAAAAGATTTAGATTTTCTACTATCCACTGGGGAGATGCAAAGTGCCTCTTTACTATCCCTTATGCTAAATTCAAAAGGAATAAAATCTGTATGCCTTACAGGTGCGCAAGCTGGTATAATTACTGATTCAAATTATGGTAATGCAAAAATAATAGATGTTGTAACATCTAACCTTCTATCTTACATAGAAGACAATTACATAGTAATAGTAACAGGATTTCAAGGAATGGATAAACTTGGAAACATTACTACATTTGGAAGAGGTGGCTCAGATTTAAGTGCTGTTGCTCTTGCTGGAGCATTAAATGCAAAAAAATGTGAGATATATAGCGATATAGATGGTATATACTCAGCAGATCCAAAAGTAATACCAAATTCACAATTATTAAAAGAAATATCTTTTGATGAAATGCTAGAAGCATCGTCTGCTGGAGCAAAAGTTCTACATAACAGATCAGTAAATCTTGCTAAAGAGTATAATATAAATATATCTGCTAAAAATACATTTAAAGACTCTAGAGGAAGTAAAGTTAGAAAAAATATTAAGGAAGATTTTAATATTCACTTTATAACTAAAAAAGATGATATATCAAAAATATGTATTGTAGGACCTATGATGCTATCTAATAGAAAAGCTATTTCTAAAATATTTAAAATAGCAAATGATGAGAATATTGAAATATACATGATATCATTTAGTGAACTTTCAATAAACATCATAGTAGATACTAAGAAATCTAAAATATTTATGGAAAAATTGCATGAAGAACTAATAGAAAAAAGGGAATAATTCTTTTATTATTCCCTTAATTTTGTTTACTGATTTGTTTATTTGACTTTTTTCTTTTAAATGATATCTTTTTATGATTATTTTCATTTTCATCTGATAAATCAAAATTTATTCCAAATTTATATTTAATAAATATCTTAGCAATAGCAAGAAATGGCATTGCAATTAACATTCCAATTATTCCAAACAATCTTTCAAATACTAATAATCCACAAATTACTACAACAGGATGAAGCTTAACAGATTTAGCTATTATATTAGGTTGTAGTATATTTGCATCTATTAGTTGAATAATAAATGATGCTATAAATGTTATTATTGCAAGTACAGGGCCACCTACTGTAAAGGCATATATAGATGTTATTGTATATGATATAACTGCTCCAATATATGGTATTAAATTTAAGAAAGTTATTAGTATTCCAAATATAACTGCATATTTTAATTGTAATACCATACATACAACAGTTGTCATTATCCCAACTATTATACTATCAAGTAATAATCCTCTTATATATGAGTTAAGTATTTCATCCATTTTTACTAACATCTTATATCTATTAGAATCTTTACTATTTTTAGATAGAAATACTATCAAACTATTCTTTGTTCTATCCATATCCTTAACCATAAAGAATGATATTATAATGGCTGTTATTGCACTAATTAAGAAACCTACAACTTTTTGAACTGTATTTAGTGAATAACTTACAATTTCTCCCAGATAATCTGATACAAAACTCAAGTCACCAATATCTGATGATATTTGATAATCAAGTCCAAATTTATCATATAATAACAGATTTATCTTATTTATAACACTAGAATATAGTGTTGGTAAATCCTTAACTAACTGTGTAATCTGACTTACTATTACTGGTATTATATATGATAAAGCAATAATTATTATTGCAAATATTACAATAAGAGAAATTATAGCCGATAGACTTTTATTTAATCCCCACTTTCTTAACTTATTTGCAAGTGGCCTAGATAACCAACATATAATAACACCCATATAAAAAGGTGTGAGTGCTACTAAGATATCTACAATCTTATCTATTACACCTATTTCTTTAAGTGAGAAAAATACTACTATAATTGTAACTATATACATGACTTTATTTAAAAATTTAAAGTCAAATTTATTCTCTTCCATTTTTCCTCCTTTGTGTGCCTATTTTTATTATTCCTCTAATAATATTTTATATAAATTTATTATGAAAAATTATATTCTATTATACATCCTTTATTCATACTTTTTTTTACATCTATAGCTCTTTGATTTGAGCTACCTCTAAATTCCAAGTTTTCATCTTTTAACTCTAATACAAACTCCCCATCAATTAATATATCTGTTCTTTTTAAAAGCTCTAATATATCTTTATTTTTACTTTGCATTAATTTTTCATATGTATATCCTGTATAAGTTATAACATCTAAATTTTTATTTTTTATTTTATCAATAAGACTTACAAGTTGCAAAGGCTGCATAAAAGGCTCTCCTCCACTTAGTGTAATACCACTAAGTAGTGGATTTGAATCTATCATATCCACTAACTTATCTATATCTTCATATCTACCTAAACTAAAATCGTGAGTTTGAGGATTATGACATCCAATACATTTATGTGGACAGCCCTGCGTAAATATGACAAACCTAATTCCAGGACCATCTACAATTGATTCTTCTACAATGCCTGCTATTTTTATTTTATCGCACATAATTTCTCCTATACCAACACATCATGTTTTACTCTATCACGTTCTTCAGCTCTTTTACCATCATTAAATCTATCTAATGTTCCTACTAAGTACCCTGTTATTCTTCTAATTCTTTCAAATGGTACATCATTTTCAAAGGTATAGCTTAAATCTACATAATCTCCATTTATGTTTAAATCTAATGTAGCAATCTTTTTATCTGGATATTTTTCCTCCACATATTTTACATATTCATTTATTTCATCTTGAGAAATACTTTCTCCACTTGTATTTATTTTCATATATATTACCTCCTTATTCTTAATATTCTTTCACTAATTTTATCTACTTCTTCAAATTCTTTTCTTCCACAGCATGGACATACATCTTTTATAATTCCAGTAAATCCACACACAGGATCTCTGTCTACAGGATGATTTATTGAGCCGTAACCTATTCCAGATTCTTTCATACATCTTATTATTTGCTCAAAAGCTTTTAAGTTTTTAGTAGGGTCACCATCAAGTTCTACATAGCTTATATGACCTCCATTTGTTAACTCATGATATGGAGCTTCAATTTTTATCTTATTAAAAGCGCTAATTTTATAATATACAGGTATGTGAAATGAATTTGTATAATATTCCCTATCTGTCACGCCTTCTATTATTCCATATTTTTTCTTATCTATTTTTACAAATCTACCAGATAAGCCTTCTGCTGGAGTTGCAATAAGAGTAAAGTTAAGTTTTTCTTTTTGAGACTCCTCATCTACTCTTTGTCTCATATGTCTAACGATTCTAAGTCCTAGTTCTCTTGCCTCTTCACTTTCCCCATGATGCTTTCCAATTAGAGCTTTAAGAGTTTCAGCAAGTCCTATAAATCCAACTGTAAGAGTACCATGTTTTAAAACTTCTCCTACTTTATCTGTATTTTTTAACTTTTCTGAGTCAAGCCACACATGTTGTCCCATTAAAAATGGATAATTATATACATGTTTATTTGCTTGTATTTCAAATCTTGCTTTCAATTGATCTATTACTAAATCCATCTTTTCGTCTAGCATTTCAAAAAATTTATCTATATCTCCTTTTGCTTCAATTCCAAGTCTTGGAAGATTTATAGAAGTAAAGCTTAAATTACCTCTACCACATGTTACTTCTTTTGATGGATCATATACATTAGCCATAACTCTTGTCCTACAGCCCATATATGCGACCTCAGAATTATAATCTCCTTTTCTATAATACTTTAAATTAAATGGTGCATCAATAAAAGAAAAGTTTGGGAACAATCTCTTTGCTGATACTCTACAACTTAACTTAAATATATCATAGTTAGGATCTGTTGGATTATAGTTTATTCCATCTTTTACTCTAAGTATTTGTATAGGGAAAATTGGAGTTTCACCATTTCCAAGTCCTGCCTCTGTAGCATATAATAACTGCTTCATAACGAGCCTTCCCTCAGCAGATGTATCAAGACCATAATTAATACTACTAAATGGTACCTGTGCACCAGCTCTTGAATGCATTGTATTTAAATTATGGATAAATCCTTCCATAGCTTGATATGTAGCTCTTTCTACCTCTTTATCTGTATACTTTACACAGAAATCTTGTATTTTTTTGATGGTATTTTTATCAAAATACTTACTTAAATATGCTCTTTCTACTTTTAAATATCCATTTGAATCTTCATATGAGGCTACCAAGTCTTTATCATATTTAATAGATTTTACTATATCACTTGCAAGTTTTTCTGGCTCTTTTTCATCTGTTATAAGCTCTATTGCTTTTGTAAGATTTTTTAAATATTCTTTTTTATATGATATCTTTACTCCTTTTGCCATAGCATACTCAAAGTTTGGTATACTTTGTCCACCATGTTGATCGTTTTGATTTGATTGTATTGCAATTGCAGCAAGAGCAGCATAACTTCCTATACTTTGTGGCTCTCTTAAAAATCCCTCGCCAGTACAAAATCCATCTTTAAAAAGTTTTATTAAGTCTATCTGACAACATGTAGTAGTAAGAGTTAAAAAATCTAAATCATGAATATGAATATCACCATTTTTATGTGCTTGTGCATGCTGTGGTTTTAAGACACATAACTGATAAAAATTCTTAGCTCCTTCAGAGCCATACTTTAGCATTGTTCCCATTGCTGTATCTGCATTTATATTTGCATTTTCTCTTTTTACATTGCTATCCTTAGAATCTTGAAAGGTAAGTTTTTCATATGTTTTAATTATTGGCAAACTTCTTTCTCTTACTCTGTCTCTTTCCTCTCTGAATAAAGTATATACTTTGAGTGTTGACTCATGGCCTTCTTTTTTTAATACGTCTTGTACTATATCATAAATTTTACTAGATTCTATTTGATTATTTTGTTGAATTTTATCTAACTCTTTATATACTATTTCAGCTAGTTCTTTTGACCTTGAATAGTCTTGTCCTCCGATTGAATTAGCAGCTTTATATATTGATTTTGCTATTCTTTCTACATTAAAATTTACTTTTCTTCCGTCTCTTTTTATAACTTTAGTTATCATGAATATTTCACCCCTACTACTAATTATTTGAAATTATATCATTGTATTTTATACAATGCAACTGTATTTTACAACAATATTTTTATTACTATAATCCATAATTATTAACTATACTATCTACTATAGCATTTATATATGCATCTTTATTATTAATTAAAGTATTTAAATCATCATCTGAATTTATAAACCCAAGCTCTATTAAATATGCTTCTGCTGACATATTACTGTTATAATACGGATTTTCTTCCATACTAGTGTTTCTACCGTCAACATAAGCTCCTGTCATTATTCCACCTGTTTCTCTTATCATAAAAAGATATGGCGTTTGTGTAGTTATATTTTCATACATATCATATCCCATATATTGTGCATATTCTCTTGCATCCTCTATATCTTCTTGTGTATATGTTCTTACATATACTCCATCCATTACTCTATTTTCTCCATTTGAAGAATATCTAGTTGGAACATAATTTACAATATTATCTGCTAATGATTTTGCAAATGTTAAATTAGCGTTATTAGGTGCATATATTTCAACACCACCTGCTACTGGAAGTGTAGCTGTACTATTTAAATGTATAGATAATACAAGTTTTGCTTTAGTTGAATATGGTATAACAGCTCGTCCATTTTCTCCATAAGATTCTGTATATACATCTTTATCTCTTGTGAGTGCAACTTTAAATCCCAATGATTCTAGTTTTTCTTTTAAAGCTTGTGAATATTCAAGAGTAAAATCCGCCTCTTCATAATTTTCATATATAGCACCACAGTCCCTTCCACCATGCCCAGGATCTATTACTATATCTACAACGCTTTGTGGAAGTACACAATATTGTGATGTAATCCCCATATAATCTATATTATAATCATCTTTAGTATATGTGTTAAATCCAATATTTATTTTATAATTTGTATTATTATCTGTTAAAGTATAATACTCATTTTGTGTATACTCACTCAAGTTGTCAATAGAAAAATATTTTTCAACAGTATTTTCTTGTTGTATCTCTTCTACTCTTACAAAAACAATATAATCCCCATTAATTATATTGTTAAGATCTATTCCCTCATTAATATTATCCGATAATAGGAATTCATATCTATCTTCTTGATCTGTATATTGTAAATCATATTCGTATACTTGTCCATCATCTTCTTTTAATATTAAATCTATATCACTTACTGTCATATCAGGTATATTTTCTTTTAGTATATAGCCATTAGTATTTAAATGATTACCATATATTGTATACAGTTCTACATATGCCATATTAGGCTCTACATTTTCAAAAACGCTATCCAATTTATTTTCTATTTCTTGTGTATTATCTTCAAGATTTAATGTAAAACTATATACAAACATAAGTAACATCATAATAATAACTACTACCATAACCTTAATTAAATTAGTTATATTTTTTCGAGACATCATATATCACCACTCTTATTTACTCTTTTTTAATATTTCTATTGCAACCTTTATACCATCTATAGCTGATGTCATTATCCCACCAGCATATCCAGCACCTTCACCACATGGATACAATCCATTAATATTAGATACCAATGTATCTTTATCTCTTAATATTTGAACAGGCGAAGAAGTTCTCGTTTCAACAGCTGTAAGTATAGCGTCTCCATCCAAAAATCCTTGTAGTTTTTTATTTAACTCTACCAAAGCTTCTTTTAAAGTCTCATTTATATATTCTGGAAATAATTCATTTATATTAGATAATGTATAACCCGGCATATATGTAGGTATAACATCACCAATTTTTATACTTTTTTCATTTTTTAAATAGTCTTCCACTCTTTGTACTGGAGCAAAATAATTTTTTCCACCCATTACAAAAGCTTTTTTCTCTAAATCTTCTTGAAAATACATTCCTTTAAGAGGTGTATCATATTTACAATCATCTGGTGTAATGTTTACAAGTAAAGCACTATTTGCATTTTTGCCATCTCTTTTAAAGTTACTCATACCATTAGTTACAATTGTTTCTTTCTGTGAAGATGATGCCATTACTTGTCCTCCAGGGCACATACAAAACGTATAGCATACTCTTCCATTTTTAGCATGATACACTAATTTATAATCTGCAGGAGGAAGTTTAAGTTTTGGATTTTCTCCATACTGCGCTGTATTTATTTTACTTTGTAAATGTTCTATCCTAACACCTACAGCAAAACTTTTAGGAATAATATTTACTTGTCTTTCCAAGAGCTTTTTAAATGTATCTCTTGCACTATGTCCTATTGCAAGTATCACTGTATCAGTCTCAATTATATTTTTACCTGTACAAATAGATACAATTTTATTTTCTTTAATAACAAAGTCTTCAACTTTTGTATCAAATTGAAACTCTCCACCCTTTGATATTATATATTTCCTTATATTTCTTACTATTTTTACCAAATTATCTGTTCCAAGATGAGGTTTAGCATTATATAATATTTCTTTTGGAGCACCAAATTTCACAAATTCTCCTAAAACTTTTCTAGAGAAGATAGAACTATTTCCAGTATTTAATTTTCCATCAGAAAAAGTTCCAGCTCCGCCCTCTCCAAATTGTATATTAGAAAATGTATTAAGAATTCCTTTTTGAGTAAAGGTTTCTACATCTTCTACTCTTTTTTCTACTTTTGAGCCCTGCTCTATAATTATGGGTGCTATTCCATTATCCACCAATGTTAAAGCTGCAAATAATCCAGCAGGTCCTGCACCAACAATTATAGGCTTATATTTACTTTTTCTATTTACTTCAATTTTAGGAATCACATCTTCATTTACAAATATAGCTCCCTTTATTTTTCTTTCTTTTTTTAATTTAATATTTATTGAATAATTAAAAAAGATATCTTTTTTATTTCTAGCATCAATAGATTTTTTATTTATATATGCCTCTTTTATTTCATTTTTATTTATTTTATATTTTTTTAATGCAACATTTATAATTTCTTCTTCAGATAAACCTTCTCTTATTTTTATGTCACTTAATCTATACATTTTATCTCCTATATACTCAAATTATATTTTCTACTATCTGCCTTTTTAAATCCAATACTTTCATAAAATTTATGAACATCTTTTTCAGACTCTAAACATGTAAGATGAATATTCTTATATCCATTTTCTTTAGCATATTTAATTACATATTTCATTATCATCTTACCAATTTTCTTTCTTCTATAATCACTTCTTACCGCAACATTAAATAATTCAATAGTAGGTTGAAAAGAAAAAGTAAACAAATCTATTTTATACATTGTAGCACTACCTACCACTTCATCTCCATCTTTAGCAACTATAATCTCATATGATGGATTATTCTCATCATATTTTAAATAGCTTTGAATTGATTCACTTCCATCAAACGCATCATCTATTAATGCTTTATACCCACTCAAATCTTGTCTTTTTAGTTTTTCTATTATCATTTACACTCACCTCATATCGACATTATTATACTATACAAATAAGAAAAAATAAAGAAAAAATATGCACTTAATTGTGCATATTTTTAGTGTAAATTGTGTATAATTTCAATTAAAGTTTTAAGCAAAGTTTTACAAGATGAAAGATATAATTTTTCTTTTACTGTATGAACATCCTTTACATCTGGTCCTAATGATATCATATCTAAGTATGGAAGCTTTTCATATATCATCCCGCATTCAACTCCAGCATGTATAGCACATACTATTGGTGATTTTCCATCGTGATATTTTTTATATGCTTGAACATATAATTTTTCAAGCTCTGAATTAGGATTATATTTCCAACCTGGATACTCTCCTTCATCTTTTACTTCATAGCCATTATCTTTTGCTAACTTATTGTTATACTTTTTTATTTTCTCTTTTTTAGAATCTATACTTGATCTTAAAGACTCTGCTATAAAAATATTTTCATTTTCTATTTTAGCTATTCCTATATTTCCAGATGTCTCAACAAGTCCTTTTATATCACTACTATATTCTATAACATTTTGCTTTAAATTACTAATTAAATATAAAAATTTAATACTCTCATCATTGCTAATACAGTTATGTTCCAAATTATCTAACAATGATACTCTAACATTTACATTCTTATCTTCGTCTACAAAATTAACAACAGATAATTCTTCATTAACTATTTTTTCAATATTATTCATATTACTGCTAAAATTAATTTCACTTCTATTAGCTATTGCATTATCTTTGCTTCCACCATTAAAAGATATTATTTTTATATCTGATATTTTAGATAATAATTTAGCCAATAAATAGTTTGAATTCATTCTTCCTTTATCTATATCTACACCAGAGTGTCCGCCATAAAGTCCATTTACTTCTATTCTATATACTTTATCTTTACACTTTTTTACTTCAACTTTTTTAGAATAAGTTATACTTACTCCTCCTGCACATCCTACTATTGCAGTATTTTCTTCTTCTCCATCTAAATTTATTAAATATGATGCTTTTATATCACTATAATCAAAAGCTCTTGCACCATTCATTCCAATTTCTTCTTGAGTTGTAAATAAACACTCTATTGCAGGTAATTTAATATCATTATCATCTAAAAGTAGCATAAGATATGCAACACCTATTCCGTCATCTCCGCCAAGAGTGGTATCTTTGGCTCTTAATATATCTCCATCTTCAATTATTTCAATTGGATCTTTATCAAAGTCATGTGTGCTTTCTTTTGTTTTCTCACATACCATATCTGTATGAGCCTGAAACATAATTACTTTTCTATCTTCATATCCAGCACTTGCTTCTCTTTTTATTAGCACATTATTAAACTCATCTTTTCTATACCAAAGATTTCTCTCTATTGCAAAATTACACAAAAAATCTGCTATTTTCTGTTCTTTTTTAGAATTCCTAGGTACTTTAGATAATTCTTTAAAAAAGCTTATTAATTTTTCATATTTTTCGTCTACATTCATTACTATCACCAACAGTATTATATCATAAAAAGTTATCTATATAAATTTTTTCGACATTATATTATTTTATAGTTATACAAAAAGAAAAAGCTTGAATTAATCAAGCCTTTTCAAATCCATAATATATTATATTATTCTTGTACTTTTTGTTTTTTATTTAATACTACTGCAACAGCCATAAATGTTATACCTGCTACTGTAAATAATGCAAGACCTATTCCACCAGTTGCTGGTAAATCAAATCCTTTTGAGTTTTGTATTTGTACCGGAGTTTCATGTGTTGTTTTTCCAACTTGTACTTCTACTGAATTTTTTAGTAAATTATAATATTTAGTTTCACCATCTTCCTCATAACTTGGTGCTTGTGTTTCTACTAACCAGTATGATGTATTACTTCCATCATCTTCATATTTTAATCCTTCTATTATTGCTTGCCCTTGATCATTTGTTATTACCTCTATTTCTGCTCCTGTTTCATCTTGTATAAATACTCCATTTTCTGCATTTTCTCTTGTAGTAGCTATTTTAAATTTTGCTCCCGCAAGTTTTGCTGATACATTTCCTCTTTCAACCTTTTCTATTGCTACTGCTCCTGTATGTACCTCTGCAGTATCTGAAACTGTTGTTGTACTAATTTCTAAAGGAGATTCAGGATTTCCATACTCATCATATTCCACATCCATATTATTAGTATATTCTAATGTTGCTGTGTTTATATTTCCATCTCCACCTATTACTACATTATCTTTATCTATTGTTGCTTCATATGTTATTATTATATTTTCATATTTTGAAACTATATCATCTACATAAGTAAAATATCCATCACTATAAGATATTACATCATACATTTTAGATGTATCAAATGTTAATTCTAGTCCATCTTGTGATAAAGTATACATATCTTCTGATATTATTTCAGATCCATCTTCTGTTGTTCCCTCAACTTTTATACTATCTCTATCTAATATTATTCCATCTGGTAGCTCATCTGTTATTTTATACGTTGCCATATCATATATTTGTATTGGTACATCTGCTGTTATTTTAAATGTTAATCTATCTGTTGCATTTGCACCTATACTATCTACAAGTTCTCCATTACTATTTTTTACTTTTTTTACTATTTCTGGTTTCTCATTTATATATGTAATCTTTGTTATATTATTTTCCTCATCATAATCAGGTTCTGGAAAAACTCTTAAATCAAGAAATTCAGAATAACTAAAACTAATACTACCATCATACTCTACAAAAAATTCTATTGGCTTTAATGCATAATTATTTATAATGTATCCATCTGGAGCTGATATTTCTATTAGTCTATATTTTACCTCATAACTAATATCCTCATCAACATACTTTGAACTTGAAGGTAAATTATTTATATAAATTTTGCCATTTTCATCTGTTGTTACTGTTAATGGTGTATCGCTACCTTCTGGTATATAATCTACCCATTCTTTTTCTTCCATATCTTCAACACTCATAGCCATAATTGTATTTCTATATGCTTGTAATTTAAATGTAACTCCCTCAATAGGATTACCTGATATATCTTTTTTTGTTAATTCTAAATTTCCATATGCAGTTTTAACCTTAGGTTCTACTGTTATATCATAGTCCCATCCTGTACCCTCAGCATTTGTCATTGGTATATCTACTAAAAATTCATCAATTTGTAAAGCTCCATCTGGTAAACTTGTAACGCTTACATAATATCTACCTAATTCCAAATTTTCAAAAATTACAGTTCCATCTTCTCCTGTTGTTTTAGATATTCCTTCCACAGAATTCTCTTCTATGTAATTTTCAGCCTCATATTTGGAATTACATGTTTCGTCAACCTTATATACAGTATATTCTATACCAGATAGTGGTGGATTTGTTGTTGTATCTTCATTTCGCTGCTCATGTACAATTATTGTAATTGATCCTGTTGTTGGATCAGCTGCGTTTACTTTTACTGCTATACATGATACTAATACCATAACTATAGCAACTAAAAGCAGACTATATTTTTTTATTTTGTTTTTCATATATTTTTCCTCCTATATATATCATTATCAATATATCATAAATCTACAAAAATTTTCAATAATTATAATAAATAACTGATATTATATAAGACACTATTTGTGTCTTATATAATATTTCTTTATTTTTTCAGATTTAATTATAATAAAAGTTATACACATTAATGAGATTCCAACTATTACAAATACTATTGTATTATTTATGCCACCAGTCTCTGGAAGTACTAGCTTTAATTCATTTTCTGCTATAAGCTTTATATCTCTATTTTCTTTTGTTATTTCTACTTCTATACTTTCCTTTGTAAGCTCATATCCTTGTGGTGCTTTTGTCTCTGTTACTCTATATTTTCCTACTTCTAATCCAGAAAACATTACTTTTCCATCTTCTCCTGTTGTTTTTTCTACATATGAAAATGTCTCATCCACTTCTCCATTATCGTCTAATTTTTCTATTCTAAATGTTGCTCCTTCTATTAATTTATCATTATCTTCTTTATCTACCTTTGTTATATCTATGCTTCCTTCTACTTTTTTGTATACATATGTTACTGTTATTTGCTCTACTGTCATTTCTCCTGTCTCTTCCCCTATTACTTCTTTTACTTCATATTCTTCAAAGTCCTTTGCTTGTGTTGTGTATTCATCTCCTACTTTTCCTGGTATTGTTTCTGGCTTTACTAGATCATTTCCTTCTTCATCTAAATGTTTTACTAGTACACTTGTTTCTTCTCTTTCAAATTCTACCTCTATATTTTTATCTTCTCTTACATTTACGAAATTTTCTAATACAAATTCTTCTCCACTCGGTATAAACTCTATTTCTTCTCCATTTATTCTTATCTTTGATATTTTATATCCTTCTTCTGGTGTTATTACTATCTCCTTTTTACTTTCTCCTCCATATGTTACTTCTTCATATGGCGAATCGTTTTGACCACTTATTGTTCCTCCTTCTCCTACTACTTCTGTTGTTATTTTATATTTCTTTATACTATTTGTTATTGTATTTCCTTCTATTGCTTTTTCATATCCTTCTACTACTTCTTCATCTACTGTATATTCTATATGATTTCCTAATTCATCATACTTATCTAATCCTTCTATTAAATATACTTGTTCATCTACATCTGTTACTTCTACTTCTTCTCTTTTTATTTCATTTTCTCCTTCTTTTATTATTAATGTTATTCTTTCTGGCCTTACTCCATTCTCTTTACTACTGTCTTCCCATATTTTTGTTACTTGCATATTTACTTTATCTTCTGGTACATTAAATGTATTTGTTATTGTATAACCATTAACTTGCTTTTCATAAAAATCTACTTGTTTTTCATCTATTGTATACCTTACTGTATCTCCCTTTTCATCATACTTTGGTAATCCATCTATTTGAGTAATCCATACATTTGAATTTCCTGTTACTTCTTGTGTTTTTACTACCTCATTTCCATTTTTTACTCCTATTTCTATGCTTTCTGGTCTCTTTTGAGCTAAGTTATTATTATCCTCCCATATTTTTGTTATTGTTATGCTTGTTATTTCATCTGGTACTCTAAATATATTAGTTATTGTATATGTATTATTATCTATTTGCTTTTCATAGAATTTTAAATCATCTGTATTTACTTCCTGCTCATCTATTGTATATTTTATTTCATTTCCTAAACTATCATATTTAGATAAATCTGTAAATTCACAGCTCCAATTAGTTGAGCTTGTTACCGTTTTACTTTGTACTACTTCGTCTCCATTTTTTATTTGTAACAATACACTTGTTGGTCTTTTTCTTGCAGCATTATTGTTATCTTGCCAAACTTTATTTGCAGTTATACTTATCTTCTCATCTGGTACTGTAAATGTATTTATTATTGTATATGTATCATTATTTATACTCTTTGAATAAAAATACAAATCTCCTTGATTTACTTCTCTTTCATCTATTGTATATTTTATCTCATTACCACTATTATTATATTTTTGTAAATTATCAAAAGTATAAGTCCATCCATTTGACCCACTTAAAGTTTGCGATCCAACAACCTCATTTTTTTCATTTCTTAATTCTACTATTATACTCGTTGGTCTCTTATTTGCCAAATTATTGCTATCTACCCAATTTTTGGTTACAGTTACACTTGTTTTATCTTCCGGAACTGTAAATGTATTTGTTATTTCATATCCATTTATTTGCTTTGTATAAAAGTCCAAATCGCCTGCGTTTACTTCTTCTTCATCTACTATATATAATATCTCATTTCCTTGCTTATCATATTTTTCTACATCTTCAAATAGTATTATTTGACTATCTTCACTTGATACATCTACTTCTTTTTCATATTCTACTACATTATTATTCTTTAGCACCACTTTTAACTTTTCTGGTCTTCTTTGATTTTCATTACTATTATCATTCCATATTTTTGTTACTTGTATATTCTCTTTATTTTCTCTAAATGTTACAACTATATTTTTATCTTCTAAAATATTTACAAAGCTCTCTAATGTATATGGTTCATCTCTTTTTGAGTATTCTGGCAATTCTTGTTCTACTCCATTTATCTTTATACTTGTTATCTCATATCCATATTGTGGTGTTATTACTATAGGTTTTTGGTTTGTTCCACCATATACAACTTCTTCATATAGTGTTTCATCTTGACCACTTATTGTTCCACCAACGCCATCAATTTGTGTTGTTATATTATATTTTATTAATCTATTTGTTACTTTTTTATTTTCGTTATCTATTATTTTTTCATATTGTTCTGGTACACTTTCTTCATCTACTGTATAAATTATTTCATTTTCATTTATATCATATTGTGGTACTTTTATCGTTGCTTTCCATTCACTTGACTGACTTACATTATTTTTATATACATTTCCATCACTACCTATTAAGTTTAATTTTACTTCTGTTGGTCGTATTCCTAATACATTATTATCATCTATCCATTCTTTTTGTACTGTTATCTCTTCTATAGGTACAAATGTCGCTGTTACTCTTATATTACTATTTGTTACTAAATCTGAACTCTCTCTATTATCTATTAAAAAGTTAAATATTATATAGTCATTATCTTCATTTCTTATATGATTTGCTATTAATGTTATTTCTATTGGATATCCTGTAGGATCTATATAATATTCTTTTGTATCTGTATATTGCTTTACTTGCCAGTTTTGATCTAAATATGTATACTCTGCCTCATCTGTGTTATTTAAGTCTAATGGTAATGTTACCCATGCCGCACCGTCTCTACTTACTTCTACTTTTAATTCTTTTATTTCATATCTTTCATCATTTCTCCATCCTGCTACTAGTTGATCATCCACAAATTCTCTTATTTTTATTACTTTTTGCACAGTTCCATTGCTATTTATTGTTGTTTTTACTCCTCTTTTATCTTCTTCCACCTTTATGTAACTTGTATTTAAATCCGCTATATTTTCTGTATCTTGCTTTATATCTGGTGTTATTTGTAATACTCCATTCTCATAATCTTGTTGACCTTTTATTATGTTATTATTTAATGTTGCTGATACTTCATTTCCTTTTATTACTACTATTTTACTATCTGTTAAATATCTTCCATCATTTAATCTCCAGTAATACTTTAACTCATACCATCCTGCATCATCTACATCAAATAACTCTTCTCCTCTCCATTTTGCATCATTTAATGCATCTGCTGTTATTCTTTCCTTCTCATCATAATTTATTACTGGTACTTCTACTCCATCTTCTATTTCTCTATATGTTATTCCTAAACTATATATCTCTACTTTTGCAAGCCCTGTATCTTTTGAATTTCCTATTAATGCCTGATCATACATCTCGTCAAATCTTTTGTCTGTTACGCCACTTGTATTCTCATCTTCTGGATATCTATTCCATAATGCAAATAGATTTATTACATTCTCATCTTTTGTTACTATTTGTCCTGGATATATTATTTTATTGTCTCCTAAATTTTCTGAATCTGTTATTACATACATTGTATCTTGTGCATGTTTATATGTATCATCTTTTATCATTTCGCCATTTATTTCAATATTATTTTCTATTACTCTTCCTTCATCTGAATTATCTGTTACAAGTGTTATTTCTGCATATTCCCCAGCATCTATATATGCTGTTGGTAGTAATCTTAATTTTCTTGTTCCTAATACGTTATTTCCTATTGTATTTTCTACAGTAACTTTAACCCATGACTTTCCAGGTGCAAAATCATAACACTTATATATATCTTGAGCTTCTAGTCCAAAATTTGAACCTTCTTCTCTATTTTTTACTGGATTTTGTATTGATAATACTGGTACTGTTTTTTCTGTTCCATCTTCTTCTATTATCTTTAATTCTTCTACATATCCTTTGGTTGCATTTGTCTCACTATCTACTTGCCATGTTATATCATATCCAGATGAATTTGAATTCGCATTACTTGTAAATTCAAATGTTGATGTTATATCTCTTATTGTATCATATATTTCTTTTGCATCTTTTCCACTCTGTATTTGACCATCTTCTGTCATTAAATTATCCCAATGATCTAAAAACACTGTAGCAGTAGATGCTGTTGAATAGCTTTGTACAAGTTCACTATTTGAAAAATTATCTATCGCATTATCCGCAAATACTCTAAGTTGAGGATAATATCCTTCTTTATACACCCATGCACTTCCATCTTGCATATCTATATTTGTAAGTCCTTGTACTCCTTTTACTTGAGATTCTTCAGTATATACGCCTGTAACTCCATTAAGTTGACATGTATCTGTACCATTTCCTTGCATACCAACAGCTACTTCTCTCATTGCTGTTGTTTGTTTATCATAAAAACAATTATATATATTTGAAATAGATAGTGTATTTGAGTTATATCCTCCCATAAATCCACCTATTTTATTGTTCTTAGCTATATCTATGTCTGTCTGTGTATCTATATTTCCAACTTCACCCGCTGCATAACAGTTTATATACAATGAGCCTGTAAAAGTACCATATCCATCTATAGTTATATCTGGAGTTATATTATTTGCTATTCCAACAAATCCTCCTACATATGTTCCTGAATAATCCATACCTGTCATTGTTGTTGAATAACAATTTTTATATATTGCAGCTCCTCCAGTTTCGCCTCTATTAATTTGTGCATCATTTCCTACAAATCCACCAATTTCTCTTTTTCCTTCTACTACACCTGATGAATAGCAATTTTCAAAATATGCAGATATATTTGAGACTCCAGCATCATCTGTTTGATTTCCATGTGAACTTCCTTCATTTTCTTTACAACTTATTTGTGAACCTATAAATCCTCCTGTTTGTGATTCTCCATACATAGAATTATTAGTAAAACAATTTCTAACAATTATTCCTCCACCATCACATGACATAAATCCGCCTGAATGTCCTGATGTAGAAAAAATTTCTGAATCTATAGAATATGAATTTTCAATTATAATAGGATATCTAGCATTTGATCCAGCTGTAGTGGCAGTATTTCCAAAAGTTGCCTCTGGCTGATCTGGAATAGTAGCATCATATTTTACAGCACTATCGAGTCCTGAACATGAAATTGAAACAAATCCTCCTATATGTCCGGCGCCCCTTGTATATGCATTTTTCACACTACAATCCTTTATATATGCATTACTTGCATATACGGTACCTGTTAGCACTGCGGTATTACCTGATGATGTCTGTATAAATGCTTCATCTATGTTTACATTTTCCAGCAATAATCCTCTATTTGTACTACTTATTGTTCCCATTATTCCACAAGCACCAGTTCCAACTATTTTTGTAGATTTAAAATTTAGATTTTTAGTTACTAAGCCACTAGAAACAGTATTAAATAATCCGCTAGTAGTATTTAAATTGTATATTGTATGTCCATTTCCTTCTATATACACTATATATGAACTATTAGATAAGTTATATTTTGATAATACTCTTCCATCCTTACCACCCATATCAATGTCGTTAGTAAGATTTATTTTTATATTATTAGTATTATTCCTGCATTTCTGACTAATCACATAAAAAAGCTTCTCCGCTGTATCAACATTATACACATAATATGTAACATCTTTAGTATCAATATATCCACCATCAACTTCTGTTGAATAATGATATTCTTCTGTTGGTAAAACTCCATCTTCGTTATAAAAATCTGCATCTGTAATAGCTACTCCATCTAATCTATTAGCAGTCCCATTCCAAGGAATAATATTAAAAGTACTAGTATCAGTCCAATTAAAGTATTCATTTCCATCTATTACACTAGCTGTAGACAACTTAGTATCCGTTACAGAGCTTGCTACACCTTCTCCAAAGACATTACTTTGTATTTCTGTCCATCTAGCTTTTGTAAAATCAGTAATAGTATCATAATTTGTCTGCATTGCATTTTCATTATCTAAGTTATTAAAATTATATATTATATCATTTCTATTAATAATAAATACTGCAAATATTAATATCATCAATACTAAAGCTATATTCTTCTTATTTGATTTTAATACACTTAAGTCTATCTTCATATATCTCTCCTCTATTTTTAATTACAGTCTTTCATATTAATTTTACAATTTATACTATATTTCTACAATATTTGTAATATTTTTGTAAAAAAAACTATCTATATTAGATAGTTTTATCTTTATTTTTAATATTTATTATATTTTATTATTATCTTTAACTTCATTTTTGTTATTATTATTTTCATTATTTTCTTTTTCATCTTTTTCCTTATCTATCTTCTTTTCTTTTTTTCTTTCTATAATAAATATAATTAAGCATATTATAAATATTATAAACAAAATAACATATATATAATTTAATCTTAAAAATTGAATTATATAATCTAATGTACTAATACTATCTTCTTGAGGTAGTTCATCAGTTAATCTTCCTGTTACAAGTAACCTATGAGTATTTATATTTTTAGGTGTACATGTAACAAGTGTTACTAAAGTATCTCCTTGTTGTATTCTTAAACTATCAGTTTGATCTGGTAAAACTACTTGTATATTTATAACAACATAATTATGTACTGAATTTAAATAATCTATTTGAAATGTATCTCCAATTTGTAATTTATCTAAATCATCTAATATTTTTGCCCTTGAAAGTCCACTATGTCCTGCTAGTACACAGTGTGTACTAGGTTCTCCAGTAGGATAAGATGTATTATCTAGATGCGCTATTCCCTTTTGCAGATTTATATTACTTACACCATCAAAGATTGGTAAATTTACATTTATACTAGGAATTATTAATGTTCCTATTGCATCATCACTATTTAAGAAATCATAACTACTTTTAGTTTCATCAATATTAAAATCATCCTCTCCCATTTCCACTATAGGATTTTCATCTGCCAATTCCTCATTATAATCTTTAGATTGCTCCTTTTTTTCATTCAATTCTTCTTCTGTTAAGTTTTCAGTTGAGCTCTTATAATTATAAATTGCTGTAGTTTGATTAAAATATGATATAGTTCTCATTACAAATGGAAATAGAAAAATTAAAAGTCCAATAATAAATAATACTCTAATGCCAATCTTTTTCATTGTATCCCCCTCTATATTTTTTCTTTTTTCTATTTCTTATTATAACAAATATTAATAATAATAGTAATATTATTATTATAATTGGTATATATATATTATTTTTTATAAAGTTGATAAGTATATTTAGCTCACTCATACTTGTAGTTGTATTAATCTCAGTATCTTGTTGTATATTTTGCTCTGTATTATCATCATTATTATAATTTTGAACTTTTTCACCAGTAATAAGTAATCTATGTGAATTTACTGTTTTTGGTGTACATGTTACAAGAGTTACTAAACATCTTCCATCTTCTATTTTTAAATTACTTGTATCATCAGGAACAACTATATTTTTATCTATTACTTTATACTCATATGTATTATCTAGAAAAGTAACATAAAATACATCATCTAAATCTAGTTGATCAATGTTATCAAAAATTTCAGCCTGTGAAATACCAGTATGACCTGCAAGAACACTATGTGTGCTTAACTGTCCATTAGGTAAAGACGTATTTTCTAAATGCGCTACTCCTCTTAGTAAATTATTATTATCAACTCCTTCATATATTGGAATTTCAATATTTATTTTGGGTATTGATATATATCCTATCATCTGCCCAACCTCTAAGAAATTATATTTATATACACTTGTACTCTCATTATCTGCTTGAGTTACATCTATTACTCTAGAATCTGTAGCTATATTATTATTAAACTCTTCGGCCTTATCATAAGTATCTTGTATTTCATCTTGATTTCTATTTGATATCTGCTCATTATAATCATATATTGTATTTGTCTGATTTCTATATGAAATATATTTTGAGCATATAGGATATGCTATACAAATTATACCAGCAATATATAAAATAATTTTTAAAATTTTCTTGTTCATAATAACACCTATTGTTATTATACAACATAAAAAAAAGAATAACCAGTCCATACTAGTTATTCTTTGTATAATATTAGTTATTATTCTTTTACTTCATCTTTTTTAATACGTTTTGCAATAACAATAATTGCTATGCCTACAACTGTAAATATTACTGTTCCAAATCCACCAGTTAGTGGTAATGAGAATGGCTTTCTATTTACAACTTCAATTGCAACTGTATGAGAATCTCCATCAACTGCAACTTTTAAAGGTTCACCTAATAGTGTATAATATTTTGTTTCTTCATTTTCTACATAACTAGGAGCTTCAACCTCAACTAACCAGTAATCTCTTGCTGTTTCATCATCATTATATGCTAGGCCTTCTATTGTAGCCATACCATCTTGACCAGATATAGCTTCAACATCATTTCCATCTTCATCTTGTACAAATACTCCATTTTTAGCATTCTCTTCTGTTGTTGCTATTTTAAATTTAGCTCCAGCTAAAACTGTGCCTTGAGTATCTACTTTTCTTATTTGAATACCACCTGTAACTAATTTAGATGTATCTTCTGTTGTAGTAGTATCTTGTTCTGTACCATCAGTATCTACATTTGTTGTGTATTCAAGTGTAGCTGTATTTACATTTCCTTCAGATCCTATTACAACATTATCTTTGTCTAATGTTACATCATATGTAACTACTATAGTTGTATATTTAGTTATTTTTTGAGTATCAAAAGCTAATGTAAATTCACCTGTTTTAGTATATGCATCAGCAGCTAAAGTCTCTTCAGAGCCACCTTCTGCAAGTAGTCCTTTAACCTCTATTGAGCTGTCATCATATACAAATCCAGCTGGCATTTCATCTGTTAAAGTAAATGTTGTTAAATCTTCAACATATGTTGGAACATCTACAGTTACATTAAATGTAACTGTATCAGTAACATTTGCACTTGCTACATCATCAAATGTTCCATCTTGATTTTTAACGGTTTTTACAATACCTGGCTTTTCATTTACTACAGTTATCTCTCCAAGTTGAGCTGCGGTAGATGCTTCTACTGTTCTTGCATTTGTGATTACAACTGTACCATCTGGTTGTACTTCAATAGTATCTGGATACTTATTGTCTATAATATATCCTTCTGGTGCATTCATTTCAACTAATCTAAACTTTGCTCTTTCTTGATTAAACGAATATGGTAAATTTTCTAATGAAATCTTTCCTTCTTCATTTGTTGTAAGAACTAAAGTTTCACTTTGTCCTTCTGGAACATAATCTTGCCATACACCATCTTGTGTACTTACTTGTACTTTAAATTGAATATCTGCCATAGGAGTAGCAGCAAGATCTGTTTTAGTTAGTTCAACATTTCCAAGAGCTGTTTGAATTTTAGGGCTTACAGTTATATCATAAATCCAACCATCTCCAGCCTCATTTACCATAGGTACATCTACTAAAAATGATTCTGGAATTTCACTAGTTCCTGTAGGATATGCAGTAACTTTTGCATAATATCTTCCTAAATTTAAATTTTCGAATTTTACTTTTCCATTTTCACCTGTAGTTTGTTCATCTATAGTTTCATTATTATCTACTATATATTCTTCTGCATCATCTACATTATTTACAGCTTCATCTACCATATATAATGTATATGTTACATTAGCTATAGGCGTACTGTCATTAATATTTTGATTTTCTTGATTTAAAGCTGTAATTTCAAGTGAACCTTTTCTCGTAGTATCAATTACTGATTGTGTAACAGCAAAAACACTATTAGTTATTGTAACTACTACTAACATAAAAATTACAAAAAAACTAATTTTACCTTTTTTCATATTAACTTTCCTTTCCTTTTTTATTTATACACTAATATATTACAATATTTTTTTGAATAATTATTATTTTTAACTAAAATGTAATATTTTTTTAACAAAAAGAAACAGTTTTTTAATACTGTTTCTTTTTATATTATTTACATTTATATAAATTTAATTCTAAATTAATTTTTTATTCAGTTCTTAAAGCAATTACAGGATCTTTTTTACTTGCCATTTTTGATGGTATAAGTCCTGATATTACAGTAAGTATCATACTTATACATACTAATACTAAAGCAGGTATCCATGGAACTTGAACGAGTCCTGATACATTAACAATATTTTTCAAAATTGCATTTGCTGGGAAAGTAAGTAGATATGTACATGCAATACCTAAAACTCCAGCAATAAATCCTATAATTAATGTTTCTGCATTAAATACTCTTGATATATCTTTTTTAGATGCACCTATACTTCTTAATATTCCTATTTCTTTTGTTCTTTCAAGTACAGAAATATATGTAATTATTCCTATCATAATTGATGAAACTACAAGAGATATTGATACAAAAGCTATAAGTACATAACTTATTATATTTACTATAGATGTTACAGATGACATTATAAGTCCAACTGTATCTGTATAATTTATTGTATCTGCTTCATTTCCTTCATTTTCCACCATTGTGTTATATTCTGATATAAAGTTTTCAATATTTTCTTTTGACTCAAAATCTTTTGGATATATATTTATTGTTGAAGGCTCATCAATATTTACATAGCCTATCTTATCTAATGTTGTCTCATATGTTGCATTAGCATTTTCTGAGTATGCTGCAATTACATTGGCTAATTCTTCTTGGGATAAACTCATTAAATACGCTTTTTGTTCATCTGATAAAGAATTAATATCAAACTCTTTTGATGTACTCTCTTCATTAAACTCTAAGCCTGTAAATACATTTATCTTATCATTTGAAAGTTGTTCTTTTACTATTTCCGAATCAGAAATTTGATCTATTACATGCTCCTCTAATTCTTTTGTATACATTATAACCCCTGCTGTTGTATTAGCAACAGATTCATCATCTATTTGAATTATTCCAACCACTTTTAAAGTATCAGCACTTTCTAGTTTTTGATTTATATAATCCTCATCATTAGATTTATCTACCCAAACATTTCCTTCTTTTTCATAATATTCTGTTTGAGGTAAGATCTTAAACTCTAAATTTAATATATCATCATATGTATATGATGATTGTTCATCACTTTCTATTTCTTCTCCAGATAATATTTTGTTATATTTTGCTTCTAGTTCATCTTGATCTTTTAGTCCTAAACTATATAAGGTATAATCACTCACCTGATTATTTTTATCCACAAGAAGTACAACTTCGTTATAATTTTGTGGCCAATTTCCAGCAAGCAAATTATATTGTGAATGTACAAGTTCTTCATTATCTAATTGTTTTAAAAACACATCTGTTGATGTAAATTGAGACATCATAGAATTTGAGCCACCAAAATTCATACCTATTTTTTCAAATACAGTACTTGGATTTGCCTTTATAGTCTTTCCACCTCTTTGACTATAAATATTTAAATTTAAATCATAATTATATTCAATAGCTGTTACACTATCATTTATTTTTTCTCTATTGCCATCTAGATATTCTTTAAATCTTTTTAAATTATTTTTTTCAATTTTTGATGACATTGTACTCATAACCTCATTCATTATATCATTTGAATATATTCTATTTTCTTCTTGTGAAGAAGTATCAACATTATTTTGCCCCATCATAAGTTCAATCATTGCTGAAGCATCTATAGTATTTTCCTGTATGGTTAGCGGATATGATGATAAAGTGTCTTCTTGAACTTTATCTATGTATTTTTGAACTCCATTTGACAAAGACATTATAGCAGCTATTCCTATTATTCCAATGCTTCCAGCAAATGCAGTAAGTATTGTTCTTCCTTTTTTAGTTTTTAAATTATTAATACTCAAAGATAAAGCTGTTAAAAAACTCATAGAAGTCTTCCTTACTTTTTTTGAATCTTTTTTTGCTTCTTCCTTTTCTTTTTTTGTAGGATTATATGGCTGTGTATCATCTATTATTTTACTATCTAAAAGCTTTATAATTCTTGATGAATATTTTTGTGCAAGCTCTGGATTATGTGTAACCATAATAACTAACTTATCCTTTGAGATTTCTTTAATAAGCTCCATTATCTGAATAGAAGTATTACTATCAAGTGCTCCCGTAGGTTCATCTGCAAGAATAATATCTGGATTATTTACTAATGCCCTTGCAATTGCTACTCTTTGCATTTGTCCACCCGAAAGTTCATTTGGCTTTTTATACGCATGATCCTTTAGACCAACTTTATCTAAAACTTCAAGTGCTCTTCTTCTTTTCTCCTTACTTCCAACGCCACTCAAAGTCATACTCATTTCAACATTACTTAACACATTAATATGACCTATTAAATTATAACTTTGAAAAATAAATCCAACTGAGTTATTTCTATATTCATCCCAATCTTTATCTTTAAAATCTTTTGTTGATTTACCGTTTATAATTAAATCACCACTATCGTATCTATCTAGTCCTCCTATTATATTAAGTAAAGTAGTTTTTCCACTTCCACTCGGACCAAGTATTGATACAAATTCACTTTTTCTAAACTCTAAATTTATATTATCCAATGCTACTTGTGTAAATTCAGAAGTTTTATAACTCTTTCTTATATTTTTTAGCTCTAGCATTTTTACCTCCTAAAATATTACTATTACTATAATATTTACCATCTCTAACAATTATTTAATAATAGCATAAAAATAAGGGAATTTCAATTATCCCCTTAATTTTTTATACAAATATTAGATTTTATACATAATTATTTTTCATTGTTGTATCATAATCTTTTATATAAACATTTTGTGCATTTTGCTTATCTATTATAATAAACGAGAATGCTGTTGAAGATGCTGTAGCATCTTCATCATCTTTGATATATACGTATATATTATCGTCTACTCCATAAGCTACAAACGGAATAACCTCTTTTAGTACTTCATAACTAACAGCTACTATGTCATGATCTGTAAAAAATTCCTCATCATACTCTTCCAACTGCAAATTATATGTGTTTCTGAACTCTTCCATTTGTTCCTCATTTTCTATATACTCTACAACTCTATTATTACTATTTAAGCCATCACATTCTATTATTCTTTTGGTCGATTTAATACTATATAAATCTACTTCATCCGGAAAAACATTTTTATTATATTTAATAACATCTGGTATATATTGTTCATATGAGTTATTTGATGAACTTCTATTCATATACTCCTCTATTGCAGAATCTCTACTTATAAATAATGGATTTATATAAGTAAAATATTTCTTTATATAGTTATTCACATCAATACTCATAACAAATTTTTGCCCATTTCTTTCTAATATATATACATTTGCATTAATATTTACTAAAGTTAAAAATATCATGAAAACAATTATAACTTCAACTTGTACTAATATTATATTAGCCACCAATTTCTTTTTATTCTTCAAATTATCCTTGTATGTTAAAAATATAACCATACCAAAAAGTAATAGCAAAATACATAACAATACCTTACTAATCCAAATTTGAGGTTGAACACCAAACATTAGTAAGATTACCAATATTGCTATAATTACCATACCAATTGTTATCAATACTTTCTTTAACATATCATCTCTCCTCTTTTTCTATTTTAATGGATCAACATGTACTATTACTTTATCTATAACATCAAATCTTTCCTCTATATTTTTTTGTAATTTATCTGCTATATCATGACTTTTAAATGTGTCTAATTTTCCATCTACACCAATAGTTAAAACTAAAATATACTTATATCCTGTTGGAATTGTATGCATTCCCAATATTTCTTTTATATCTTTAAATTCTACAATAGTTTTATATATTTCATCTTTGACTTTTGAATCTATAGATTTATCCATCAAAACATTATAACTCTCAATAAAAATTTTAGCACCAGTATAGAAGATCCAAATAGATATTCCTATACCAACTACACCATCAACCCAATATATACCAAATAAACTAAGTATTATTGATAAAGTTGTAAAACTAGTTACAATGCAATCATTTCTGTGATCTTTCATATTTGATTCTAATAAAATATTGTTATATTTTTTTAATGCACCTTTAGAATACAAATATAAAACTAACTTTGTTACTATAGTTACTATACATACAATTATTAGCCACCAAGAGAATCTAATCTCATTTTTATATATTATAGAGCATAACGAATCATATAATATTTTTAAAGATAATACTATCATAGATATGCTAATTAATAATGAAAAGATATATTCCGCTTTTCCATGTCCAAAATTATGATCTTCATCACTTGGTTCACTAGCAATCTTATTTCCTATAAAAGTCATTGCAGATGCAAAAATATCACTTGCACTATTGGCTGCATCCGCAATCATAGACTGACTCTTAGATAAAATACCTACTATTATTTTAATAATTAGTAAAAATATGTTTCCTACTATCCCCAAAATTCCTACTCTTCTAGTTGTCTCAAATCTATCCAATTGTTTCACTCCAAAATAAAAAATTTAAAATAAAGTATTTCTACTTTATATATAATATTCATATATTCTATACTAGTGATTTATTATATCATTGTATAACATAAAAAGTCAACAAATAACTTTTGTAGAAATTATATATTTTTTTGCTATTTATTTGAAGTATATATAATTTTATGGTATATTATTTTAAATATAGTGAGGATAAACTTTATGAAAGACAAAAATATCGTAGTACTTATTCCAGCATATAACCCAACTAAAGATTTAATTTCACTTACGAAAGAATTAATAAAGAACAAATTTACTGTTGTTGTTGTAAATGATGGAAGTAATAATAAAACGCAAAAAATATTCAAAAAAATTAATAAAAATGTAATACTATTGCAACATAATCAAAATATGGGAAAAGGTCAAGCTTTAAAGACTGGATTTAAATATATTCTAGAAAATATTCAGTGCAAAGGTGTAATAACAGCAGATGCAGATGGTCAACATTTACTTTGTGATATATTAAATATTGCTAAGGAACTAAATAATGATTTATCTAGTATTATACTTGGAACTAGGCTTCAAAATAAGGAAATGTTACTTAAAAGTAGACTTGGTAATTCTATAACTAGATTAGTTTTTAAACTTGCTACAAAAAGAAGTGTATATGACACACAAACTGGACTTAGAGGAATACCATTTCAATATTTACAAGAGTTTATAAATATTGAAGGACAAAGATATGAATATGAAATAAATATGTTATTATACTGTGCAAAAAATAATATAGATTTTAAAGAGATTAGAATACACACTGTATATATTGACAATAATAAAGCTTCTAGCTTCAACGCAGTAAAAGACTCCTTTAAAATATATAAATGTATACTTAAAAATTCTGATTTATTAATAGGTTTACTATTTGTAATATCTGCTATAATATCATTTATAATCGATTTTTTACTAGTAATTGCATTTAATAAAATAACATATCAAATGCAAAATAAAGATTTATCATTATTAATAGATGTTGTACTTGCAAGAATTATTAGCTCTGCTTTTAATTTTATACTTAACAGAAACGTTGTATTTAAAAATCGCTCTAGTGTTTTTAAATCATTATTTCAATACTACATTCTAGCAGTAGCTATACTATTTTTAAATTATGCATTTTTAGAAATATTAACTGTCAGATTTTCGTTTAATTTAGTAATATCTAAAATACTTGTAGAGATATTATTATTTATAATAAACTACATGATTCAAAAATTATATATATTCAAAAATAATACACCTAAACAAATTTAGGTGTATTATTATTTAATTATATTATTTTCCTTTAACCATTCTATTGTATCTTTCATTGTATCTTCAATAGGCCTAGTTTTGTATCCAAGCTCTTTTTGAGCTTTTTCTATTGAAAAATTACTATTTGTACCAGTTGTATATACTGAATATGAGGTAAATAATGGTTTTTGTTTTAATATTTTATAATATATTTCAGCTAAAAATCCAGTAGCATATGCAAACCACCTTGCTATTTTAAACTTTGGTGCTGGAACTTTAGTAATATCTTCTATATATTTCATAAGTTGCTTTATACTTACATAATGTCCTCCTAAAATATAACACTGACCTGGGCGTCCCTTTTCTAGTGCTTCTACCAATCCATCTGCTACATCTCTAACATCCACAAAATTATATCCTCCATCTAAATATGCCTTCATTTTTTTATAATAACAATCTATTATAAGTTGTCCTAAATTTGAGCGTTTATACTCATAAGGACCTATTACTCCTGATGGATGAGTTATTATAACATCTAACTTTTCATCTTGTGACTCAAGTACATATTTTGTAGCCTCTGCTTTTGTCTTAGCATATGTCCCTTTGACAAGTTTACTAGAAAATTCAGTAGTCTCAGTTATAATCTCTCCTTTTGGCCTTTCTGGTATTGCATGTACAGAACTAGTATAAATTAATTTCTTTACTCCCACTTTCTTACAAGCTTTTACTACATTTTTTGTCCCCTCAACATTTACGTTATACATTTTCTTTTTATTACCATTACCTATATCTATAATTCCAGCTAAATGAAATACTACATCCGCACCATCAAAAGATTTTTCCAAACTTTCTAAATTTGTAACATCACCATATTTATATTCAATATTCAATCCATTAAACATATCTATATTATCATTTTTTAATACAAAAGCTACAACTTCATATCCCTTCTTATACAATTTTCTTACTAAAACATTTCCAATATGTCCAGTTGCTCCAGTAACAATGCACCTCATATTATACCTCCTTTACACCTTTATATTCTCTATTGCTTTTTGAATAAATTTATGTATGTTACTATCCAATCTAACTTAATTATATTATTTAAATATATCTTTTTTCAATATATTTTACAGTAATATCATTTTTTTTATATTATTATAAAAAAGTACTTGAAAATAATTTAAAAAAATGCTAAAATTATCATTGTTAACATAGGGGCATAGTTCATCGGTAGAATAAGAGTCTCCAAAACTCCAGAGCTGGGTTCGATTCCTAGTGCCCCTGCCAAATACAAAACTCCAAAATTTGTTTGGAGTTTTTATATTTTAAATTAATACAATTTATTAAAGTATCTATGAAAAATATACAGAATTAATTTGTGATAATATAAATAATTGAATATAATACTTTAAAAGGTAACAAAAATGATACAAGTAATTTTTTCTTGTATCATTTTTTATCCAATTTTTATTAATTTAAATCCTGTATAATCACATCCCACCATTATATATTCAATATTATTAATAGTTCCTTCTTTTACTAGTGAATGTCCATATCCATGTAAATGCCCATATATACATTTTTTTACATTATACTCTTCCATTATATTAATAAAATTAGATATAAACGGAGGAAAATGCAAAGCTACAATTATATCTTTTTTTATTCCTTTTTGCATTAGTTCGTCTTGTATTTTCTTTCCTTCTTTTAATGAATTTGTAAGTCTATTTTCTTCACGAGCTATAATTTTATTATCTTGATCTAAAGTATTATTTTCTGTTTTTCCCCATCCACGTGTTCCACAAATTATATAGTTCTCTACTTCATATGCATTATTATGAAGTACGTAAAAATTTTTAAATCCATGATTATTAAAAAAATTATTCATCTTTGTTTTAGTTGAAAAATAATAATCATGATTTCCTCTTAAAATAATTTTCTTCCCTGGTAATTTATCTATATACTCAAAGTCCTTAACACTCTCATTGAGTGTCATAGCCCATGAAATATCTCCAGGAATAATTACTGTGTCATCATCAGTTACTGTTTTTAGCCAATTTTCTTTTATTGTCTCTTCATAATTATCCCATATTTTTCCAAATATATTCATTGGCTTATTTACACCAAATGATAAATGAAGATCAGATATAGCATATATTGACATTACCTCACCTACTCCCCTATCTTTAAATTAGCTACTGCATTTAAGTCTAATTTATCTTTTATATCAAAACTTTTTCCACAAATATAATTATAATGTGCAGCACTTGCTATCATAGCAGCATTATCTGTACAATATTTTAAATCGGGTAAATAACATTCATAATTTCTTTCTTTGGTTGCTTTTTGCAATTTATCTCTTAATACTAAATTAGCAGATACACCTCCTGCAAGTACTACTTTGTTTATTTTTAAATCCTTCATTGCTCTCATACAATTATCTACTAACTCATCTGTTACAGTCTGCTCAAAAGAACAAGCTAAATCTTCTCTTCTAAGATTTTCTTTTTCCTTATGCGCAATATTTATAACTGCGGTTTTTATACCACTAAAACTAAAATCATAATTGTCGAATTTAGTTTTTGGTAACTTATATGTAAACTCTCCATCTCTTGCGAGCTTACTTACTTCTGGGCCACCAGGATATGGAAGACCTAATACTCGTGCTACTTTATCAAAAGCTTCCCCAACAGCGTCATCACGTGTTTTCCCAATTATTTCAAACTCTGCATAATCTTTTACATATATAAGATGTGTATGTCCTCCTGATACGACAAGAGACATAAAAGGTGGTCTTAAACTTTCGTAAGTTAAATAATTTGCTGCAATATGTCCTTCTATATGATGAGTTGGAACAATAGGTATATTTAGCGCATATGCAAGAGATTTCGCATATGCTACTCCTACTAATAAAGCTCCTATTAATCCTGGTCCATAAGTTACTCCTATATAATCTATATCTTTAAAATCTAAATTTGCTTTATCTAATGCCTCTTTAACTACAAAAGAAATATTTGTTAAATGCTTTCTTGAAGCAATTTCTGGTACAACTCCGCCAAACTTTTTATGTATTGGTATTTGAGTTGAAACTATATTAGATAATACCTCTCTTCCATTTTTTACTATTGCAACAGATGTTTCATCACAACTACTTTCTATTCCTAAACAAATCATTTTATTCCTCTTTTCTATAATCTTAATATAAAATTCAAAAATCTTAATATTAAAGAATATGCTGGTGATATAATAATTGATCCTATACCAGTTATAAATATAAAAAATATAATAAGGAAAGAATATCTCTCCAAAGTATACATTATACCTTTAAATTTTTGTGGCAAAAAATAAAATAACACTTTTGAGCCATCAAATGGTGGCAAAGGTATCATGTTAAATATTCCAAAAACAACATTAAATTGAATAGTTACAACAAGCATATTAACAAGTAATCCTACCACTTGATTAGTTGTTGTTAAACTTAATAGACCAACCATAATTAAAATTTTTAATACTATAGTTAAAAATAATGCAAGTAAAATATTAGAAACTGGTCCTGCAAGTGCTGTAAACATTGTTCCTTTTGCTCTATCTTTAAAATTTCTGTCATCAATCATTACAGGCTTACCCCATCCAACACCAAACAAGGCTATACATAAAAATCCGAAAGGATCAATATGCTTAAATGGATCAAGTGTTAATCTTCCCCTTAATTTTTGTGAAATATCTCCTAATTTATACGCTACCCATGCATGAGCATACTCATGTATAGAAAGTGATATTAAGAGTGCTGGTAATGTATATAAAAAAGTTATTAATCCCTCTTTTGTAAATATATTTAACAATTCATCATCTCCTAATTTGTATTTTAAAACTATATAATATTTTACTATATGTAAAGCTTTTTTGCAAGAAAAAAGACAGGATATTTGTTTTATATCCTATCCTAAATACTAATTGGTGCTAAGAAACTAAATTTAGATATATTTCTTAGTATTCCAAACAAAATAGTAATTACTAATAATACAGTTACAACTGCATTTATACATTTCCTTACTCTTTTATCTTTACCTATTTTTAAATTAATAACATATAATATTATTAATACTGGTACATCTAAAAATAATATCATATTATATCTAAAAGCTTGATATATTTCTCCATGAATTAATGACATAATCACTCTTGTTATTCCACAACCAGGACAATAAAATCCTGTTAACTCATAAAATACACATGGAATACTTATCAAATTATTAAAATACAGAAAAGCTGTTATAGTAATTATTAATATAATTACTAAAATTTTTTTCCTCATATATTAGTTATTTACACCATTTTGAGCTTTTGCAATAGTATTCAAATCATTTTGCATTATACAGTAAGATATAATTCCAGCACTTATTATTCCTAATATTATGTATAATATTGAATTATCACTTGCAGCAACTCCTACTTTTTGTTGAGCAACATATATTGTTTTACCCATTTTATAATACCAGTATAATCCATATATTCCACATGTTATAAGTGAAAATAAAAGTGATTTTACACCAGAAAAATCTGGATCCCCAGCAGCTCTTGCGGCATCATCAGTTAAAGTTATAAACCAATATATTCCATAAATACCACAAGTTATAATTGTTAGAATAATAGATACGACAATACTTCTTTCTTTAATCATAAAAAAACCTCCTAACAAATTTTATACATAATAATATAATACCTTATTTAGTATATATTTTCAATACAAATATACATTCTATTCAAATTTATATTTATTTTTTTTCATGGCTAATACAAAAGCTTTAAATAGAGGATGTGGACGATTAGGCCTTGATTTTAATTCTGGATGAAATTGTACACCAACAGCCCATTTATTGCTTTCAATTTCAACAATTTCAACAAGTTTATTATCAGGTGATACACCAGCTATTTTAAGCCCATTATCTGTAGCCATTTTTCTATAATCATTATTAAACTCATATCTATGTCTATGTCTTTCATAGATTAAATTTTCCTTATATGCTTCATATGATTTTGTCCCAATATCTAATGTACACGGATATTTTCCAAGTCTCATTGTAGCACCTTTTTGAGTTATATTTATCTGATCTTCCATTATATTTATAACTGGAGTTTTCGTATTTTCATCAAACTCTAAGCTATTTGCATCTTTTCTTTTAATTACATCTCTAAAGTATTCGATAACCATAAGTTGCATTCCAAGACATATTCCAAAAAGTGGAATATCTTTCTCTCTTGCATACTTTATAGCACTGATTATTCCTTCTATTCCTCTATTTCCAAAACCACCTGGCACTATAACTCCATCTACACCTTTTAATAATTTTTCTGCTGATTCTTCTTCGATCTTTTCAGAATCTACCCATCTAATCTTTACATTAACCTCATTAAATACTCCTGCATGATTTAGTGCCTCATATATAGATATATATGCATCATGTAAAGATACGTATTTTCCTACCAATGCCACCTCAACATCTTTTTCCACATTACCTTTATTCTTACATAAATTATGCCATTCTAAAAGATCATTTTTTGTTTCTTTTAAACCTAATTTATTCATAACAATTTGTGCTACATCTTGCTTTTCAAACATTAACGGAACATCATATATGGAATCAACATCCATATTTTCTATAACATTCTTCGAAGATATATTACAAAATAATGAGATCTTTTCTTTTATATCTTGCGTCAACGGATAACTTGTTCTTGTAACTATTAAATCTGGTATTATTCCCATACCCATAAGTTCCTTACAACTATGTTGTGTAGGCTTAGTCTTTAACTCTTCTGATTTTGGCAAAAAAGGAATTAGAGTAACATGTACAAACATTACATTTTCTGTACCTTTTTCTGCTCTTACCTGTCTTATAGCCTCTAAAAATGGTTGAGATTCTATATCTCCAACTGTACCACCTATTTCTGTTATTATAACTTGCGCTTGTGATATTTCTCCAGCTTTATATACCGTATCTTTTATTTCATTTGTAATATGTGGTATAACCTGTACTGTTTTTCCTAAAAAATCTCCATTTCTCTCTTTATTTAATACCTGCATATATATTCTTCCTGTGGTTATATTTGAATATCTATTTAGACTTTCATCTATAAACCTCTCATAATGTCCAAGATCCAGGTCACATTCTAAACCATCGTCAGTGACAAAAACTTCACCATGCTGACAAGGGTTCATTGTGCCTGGATCTATATTTAAATATGGGTCAAATTTTTGAATTGTAACCTTTATACCTCTTGACTTTAATAACCTTCCTATTGACGCTGCTGTTATTCCTTTTCCAAGGCCAGACACAACACCGCCTGTAACAAAAATATACTTTTTTTCCATAATTACCCTTCTTTCTTACTCTAAATATTTATATTATATTATACCTATTTTTTTATTTCAATATGAAGTAAAAAATTAATTATATTTTTTACTTTTTTATATCTTTTTGTCATACTCGCCCTCTGCTTGACTTTGTTTACTATTTACAGTAAAATATATTTATATGTAATATATTTTTGAGGTAGTTAAATGAAAGATTATTATGAAATTTTAGAGGTAAGCAGAAAAGCTTCTAAAGACACAATAAATAAAATTTTTAAAATTCATATGAAAGCATGCCACCCTGATTTATTTCAAGGTGAAGAGAAGAAAAAGGCTGAAGAAAAATCTAAAGAATATACCGAAGCATATAATGTTTTATCTGATGATAATGAAAGAGCAAAATATGATGAGCAATTAAAAGCAGAAGAATCACAAAACAATACACAATTACAGACTATACTAGAAGAAAATGAATACTTGAAGCAAGTAATTGCAAAAAAGGATGATATAATAAAAAGATTGTCTAGTTCTCCATTTACAAATTCAGAATACAATTCTTCTTATTCTCCTGTTCAAGAAAAATACGGTAATCAATACCAAAATGGATTCAATAATTTTAATCCACCTAATAACAATCCATATGAAGGAATGTCTTTAGAAGAGTTACAGAAATTAAAAAAAGAGGAAACAAAAGCATATTATAAAAATATATTTAAAGATGTCGGTATAAAATTAATATTATTACTATTATTAGTTATAGCTTTATTAATAAGTTTATTCTCTTCATTTAAAGATCTATCTAATATGTTTTAAAAAACACATAAGTTTTTTTACTTATGTGTTTTTTTCTTGAATAAATTTAAATGTAATTTCTTTAAGTGAATTTATTTTTTCATCAGCTTGAGTGTAATCTGTTTTTTCTTCTAATTTATCACTATATAAATTTATAACTCTATCTACTAATCCATACTCATTTATCATCTCTATTTTATAATTATCTTCTTTATTTTCGTCTAATATAATATGTAAATTTTTATTAAATATAATAGATAATTTTATTGCATCTTCATGGTTAGTAACAATATCTTTTGCATTTTCAATAAGCTTTACTAAATCATATGGCATAGCATTTTTTATCCTTTTACCTTTATAAAACATAAATTGTACTTTATCAGATACTATATATATTTTTAAATCCTCTGATATTTTTCTACTATATTCTAAAATATCCTTAGTCACATTATCACAATAAACTAGTATATATTTATCTTTTTCTACATTTAATTTACTTTTTTGAGAAAACTCGTCCCATTGATCACAATTTAACAAAAACATAGGATCTAAACACCTTGTAACGCTATTATCTCCAATATCAAACAGAGTAGATATTTTTTCATATTTTTGTTCTATACTGCCTATTTCATCTTTATTTATATCTTTTATACCATAGGCAATGCATTTATCTTTTTCTAAAGCACATGCACTAAGTTCAGAAAAATCTCCATTTACAAAAATATACTTATCTGCAAGAGGTGGATACTCTTTTATCTCATTAATACTGTTATACCTTATAGAGGTTAATATTGTATTATCTTCTAAGAAATCATATAATAATTTATTATTTTTTCCTTTGCTATCATATAAACTATAATCAATTATTTGCACTTGATCTCCAAATTTTTTTATGTATTCAAATAAAGAATAAATTTGTAATGCATCCTGGTATTCTATATTTTTTCTATTATTAAAAAACGATATTGCTACTTCCATAACCATCCCTCTTTATTTATTACATTTTACCATTTATTTGCCAATTGTCAAGAAAATATAAGACTTTTGGTACAATTTAAATTATACAGCTTATTACTTATTAAATTGGATTTTTAAACAATTATAATATCTATATTAAAAAGATGAATTATGTGTTTTACAAAATTCATCTTTTCTTACTATAATATTATACAAATTAGGCCACCACTTCCTTCATTTATAATTTTTTGTAGTGTTTCTTGCAACTTCATTTGTGCTTCATCCGGCATTTTATATAATTTATTATGAAGACCTTCATTTACAAGTTCATGTAAAGATTTTCCAAATATATTAGACTCCCATATCTTCTTTGGATCATTTTCAAACTCAGATAATAAATATTTTACTAAATCTTCTGATTGCTTTTCACTACCTACTATTGGAGATACTTCCGTTTCTATATCTGCTCTAATCATATGAATTGATGGAGCTGATGCTTTTAATTTTACACCATACTTATTACCTTGTTTTACTATCTCAGGCTCTTCTAATTTTAATTCATCTATTCCAGGAGTTATTATTCCGTATCCTTTAACTTTTACTTCTTCCATTGCCATTGCTATCTTATCATAATCCGCTTTTGCTTGTGCAAATTTTCTAAGCAATGTAAATATGTCCGCATCAGATTTTACTTCAAAATTCGATTCTTCTGTAAGTATTCTATAAAAGACATCAGGTGTAATATTCATCTCTACTTTTACTCTTCCATCTTACATATTAGCATCTTTTAAAAATACCTTATCAAATATTTCATTTTTATTAATATCATTTAAAATATCATTTATTTCTCTTATAGAATAATTATCGTCAAATTTTTCTTTAACTATATTTATAACATCTTGCTTTAGCCAATGATCTAAATCTAATATGCTAAACCAATCAGGTAAATCAAAACCTATTTCACTTACTGGGAATTCCTCAAGTACACGCTCAAATATATTTGTAAAATCATCTTCTCCCATATTTTCTATATCAACACTAATTACCCTAGAATTATATTTTTCAGAAAGCTCTTTTTCTAAACTTTTTGCCTCTTTACTATTTGGCTTTGTAGAATTTAATAAAACAACATAAGGCTTATTTATTTGTTTTAATTCTCTTATTACTCTTTCTTCTGCCTCAACATAATTTTCTCTAGGAATATCTGTGATACTACCATCTGTTGTGACCACTATTCCAATTGTCGAATGATCATTAATTACCTTTTTTGTACCAATCTCTGCTGCTCTTGAAAAAGGAATTTCTTCTTGTGACCAAGGTGTCTTTACCATTCTTGGCATGTCATTTTCTAAATGGCCTACAGCTCCTTCCACTAAATATCCCACGCAGTCTACAAGTCTAGTTTTAAATCTTACATTATTATCCAAACATATTTCAACAGATTCGTTTGGTACAAATTTAGGCTCTGTAGTCATTATAGTTTTTCCAGATGCACTTTGTGGCAATTCGTCCATTGCCCTATCTTTTTTATATTCATTTTCTATATTAGGAATAACAAAGCTCTCCATAAAATTTTTTATAAAAGTAGACTTTCCTGTTCTAACTGGACCTACAACTCCAATATATATATCACCATTTGTTCTTTTTGATATATCTTTATATATTTCTATATCCTTCATTTTTTACCTCCAAAGATAACTTTAATACAAATATATTCTATACTGAGGTAATTATGATAAAAATACAAAACTTTCCATTTTTTGTACAAAAAAATAGTGACCATTTAAGTCACCATTTTATTTACTTATTATTTGGCCACCACCTACTAATATATCATCTATATAAAATACTATTGCTTGTCCTGGTGTTACAGCTCTTACTTTTTCTTTAAATACTACTGTTAATGTATTATCTTTATTTAAATGAATCATAGCTTCTTTAGGTTCTGATGAATATCTAATTTTAGCTAATACTTCCATTCCATCTGTAAATTTATCAAATAAAATACAATTTATTTCATTCACCAATACTGTATCTGTATATAATTCTTCTTCTTTTCCAACAATAAGCTGATTTTTTTTCTTATCTAATTTTAATACATATAAAGGTGTATCACTAGATATTCCCATTCCTCTTCTTTGACCAATAGTATACCTATGCAGTCCCTTATGTTTTCCTAATATATTTCCATCTTTATCTATAATTTTTCCATATTTCATACCTTGGATATTATGTTTTTCCAAAAAAGTAACGTAATCATTATTAGGTACAAAGCAAATTTCTTGACTATCAGGTTTATTTGCAGTAACTAAATTGTTTTCTTTTGCAATTTTTCTTATTTCATCCTTAGATGAAAATTCTGACAAAGGAAATAATATATGTGAAACTAGTTTGCTAGGTATGCTATAAAGTACATATGTCTGGTCTTTTTTGCCAGCATTTGATTTTTTTATAACATATTTATTATATTTGTCGCTATATTCAACTTTTGCATAATGTCCGGTTGCTATATATTCACAATTTAATTCTTTTGCTTTTTGATACATATAACCAAACTTCATATATTTATTACATTTTATACATGGATTTGGAGTTAGACATTCTTCATACTTCTTTATAAAATCATTTATTACATTCTCTCTAAACTCTTTTTGTAAATCATAAACATAATGCTCTATATTTAGTTTTTTACATATATCTTTAGCATCCTGTATTGCCTGAGTATCTTCTCCAGAACATAAAAGCATAGTAATTCCAATCACTTCATATCCTTGTCTTTGTAATAGTAGTGCTGAGACACTACTATCAACTCCACCACTCATTCCAAGTAAAACTCTCTTTTTTTTCATAATCACTCCTTATACATTCTCATATACAGCGTCATAATATCCTTTTTTAAATATATGTATTACCTCACATATTTTATTTTGGAAATCATCACATTCTTGTGGATCAACAGATATTCCATATTTTAAAGATATTATTCCATCTTCATCTTCTATTGTATTGTAATCATATTTTTTAAGCAAACTTACTATTTGAGAATAAGTCATTGTAATTAAATTTTCGTTTTCAAAATATAATGCTACTTTATCTTTATAAAAGTCTTGATTATATATTCCTATACCAGTACATGTATCATCTTCATCATAATAGGCATAGAAAATATCATATATTTCCATTTCTTCATATTCTCTAATTTCTTTTGGCATACCTCCAAAATATTTTCTTACATCATTTTTACTTTGCCCAAAAAATACACATAAATCACTTTTCCCTTTTTCTTTTATACCTTTATAACTTTCTATTTCATAAGCTTTATAATTTTCTGGCTCCATTACACTTACAGTTTCTATAACTTTTTCTTCTTTTTGTTGTATTTTACTTTTTAGTTCTTCTAGTTTAGCCTTTATTCTCTCTTCAAGAATCTGCTGTTGTTTTCTTTCTTCTTCAAACAACTTTTCTAATTCTTTTATGTCTTCTTTATCTTTATCTTTAACCACTTCTACTTGTTGGTTTGTAAGATTTAATTCTTCTTTTGCTTTTGCATCTACATTAACATTTTCTTTTTTTATTTCTTCCTTCTTATCTTCTTTAACATCATTTTTTATATCATTAGTTTTCACATCATTTACTTTTTTAGTTTCTTCTATAGGAATTTCTATTTCAATATCCGGATTATTATCTATTGCTATTGATGTAGCTGATTTTTCTTTCTTATCACTATCACTTTCTTTTACACTTGATTCTATATCAATACTCATAGGGATATTTACATCGTATTTTTCTTCTTGTTTTTGCTCTTCTTTAAAATGAAATTCTTTAAAAAATTCTTCTTCATTATAAACATCAATACTATTTACAAGACTATTTTCTAAAACATTTCCATTTTTATCTTTTTTAGCATTTAATTTTATACCATATTGTTTAAAGCAAATAGAATCTTTTAAATCTATATATCCATTTTTTCCTTTTCTATCACTTATATTAATTAAAAAATCTTTTGCTTTTTTATATGTCATAGCAAATAAGTCTAAAGCCACATAATCTATAGTCACACTAATATTTTTTAATACATCTTTTTTATTATATAATGTAACCTTTCCACATACAATATCTAATGGTAATTCAAAATCTTGTGATTTTATTGTATCAAAAGGATATATAACTACACCTTTATATTTTACATATGAAGGCTCTACTATAACTCTAAAACTTCCTTCTTTTGGATCAACAATTTTAAATGTTACTTTTACCTTATCCTTTATTCCTATTCTATTTGCTTCATTATATATTATTTTTATTATATCTTTTTCATCTAGTTCTTCATCTTTTGCAAATTTTTTTAACTTATCATCGCCTTTTTTATCTAAAAAATTCAAATCCAAAAAAAATATATTACTTTCCATTTTTAGCACCTCTATAACTACTTATTTTATTTTTTGCGTTTTTTGCAATTTATACATCTTTCATTTTGTGGATCATATAAGCTACATTCTTTTTCTTCTATATTTATAAATTTTTTAGCATAATCCTCAAATTTTTTTATAGTATCTTCAGAAACTGCATACCTCATAATCTTTGCCTCTTCTTTTGCCACATTTTCATCTACTTTTAAAATGTCTGTTAAAAAAGACTCAATAGCAATCTGTGATCTTATTATTTTTTTTGCAAGGTCTTCACCATTTCTAGTCATATGTATACTTCCATATGCTTTATAATCGATATATCCTTCCTCTTTTAATACCTTTAAAGCTCTATTAACACTTGGCTTTGTACATTTCATTTCTAAAGCAATATCTGTTACACGAGCAATTGATTTTTTATTATATAAAATATATATTGTTTTTAAATACTCTTCTAAAGATGCTGTCATCATCTAATCTCCCTTTTACATTATGTTTAATATTATACATTATTTATGTTAATTTTTCAAGTTTTATTATAATTAAGATTGCCTTTTTTTTCCATTTTTTGCACAATAAATATTGACTTTTATAGATTAAAAATGTATACTAGTAATTGCATTAGGCAAAATATTTAGTGTAATAATTTTTATATTTTGCAAATTTTATTTTAAGGAGATGTAAAGAATGAAAAGAACAAAAATTGTTTGTACAATTGGACCAGCTAGTGAAAGCAAAGAAGTTCTAACTTCACTTATCAAAGCTGGAATGAATGTAATGAGATTAAACTTTTCTCATGGTGATCATGCTGAACATTTAGCAAAAGTAAAAACATTAAGAGAAATTAATGCAGAACTTGGAACAAATGTAGCTTTTATGCTAGATACTAAAGGACCAGAAATTAGAACTGGATCTTTTGGAAGTGACCAAAACACTCGTGTAAGCTTTACAAAAGGAGATAAAATAACACTTACAACTAAAGATGTTGAAGGTACTAAAGATCTTCTATCTGTAAGTTACAAGGGCTTACCACAAGATGTTGAAGTTGGTGGACATATTTTAATTGATGATGGTCTTGTAGATTTATTAATAGATGAGATTTCTGGAGATGAAATAAAATGTACATTCCAAAACTCAGCTGTATTAAAAGGAAGACGTGGAGTTAATGTTCCTGGAGCTAAATTACAATTAAAAGCTATGACAGAAAAGGATAAAGCCGATTTAAGATTTGCCGTTGAAAATGATTTTGATTTTATAGCTGCATCATTTATTAGAAAAGCTCAAGATGTAATTGATATGAGAGAATATCTTAACTCTTGTGGAAAGAATTCAATAAAAATTATTTCTAAAATTGAAAATCAAGAAGGTTTAGATAATTTTGATGAAATATTAAAAGTTACAGATGGTATAATGGTTGCACGTGGTGATTTAGGTGTTGAAATACCTGAAGAAAATGTACCAGCTGCTCAAAAAATGATGATTAAAAAATGTATTAAAGCTGGAAAACCAGTGGTAACTGCTACTCAAATGCTAGAGTCTATGCAAAAGAATCCAAGACCTACAAGAGCTGAAGTATCAGATGTTGCTAATGCTATATATGATGGTACTTCTGCAATAATGCTTTCTGGAGAATCTGCACAAGGAGATTATCCTTTAAATTGTGTTGAGACTATGACTAAAATAGCAAATGCTACAGAAAAAGATATAAATTACTGGAAAAGATTTAAAAAATATAACTTAAATAAAGCTTGCTCTTCAGATCAAAAAGTTGAAGAAAAAGATTTAAAAAGACAAGCAAACTTTTCTGTTTGTTGCTCAGCACTATTTTCAGATGCAAGTGCTGTAGTTGCTGTTTCTGAAACTGGCGAGACTGCTTCAATTCTATCAAGCTTTAGAATTGGATGTCCTATATATGCAATAACACCAAGTGTTAAAGCATACAGACACATGGCAATTGAGCAAAACGTTACTCCTATACTTATTGAAGGAGAAACTAACCTTAATACTCTATTAGATAAAGGATTGAATATATTAAAAGAAAAAGGATACCTAAAGACTAACGATACAATAGTTTTAAGTGGTGGATTCTTAAATGGTAGCTCTTTACAAGATCAAATTACTGGTAAAATAGTAAGAGTATAAATTATATATAAAATAAGGTGATTTTTATAAATTACCTTATTTTTTTGTTAAAATATCATCTTATTGCTTGATTATTTGATATAATTATGTTAAAATAGATGAGTAATTGAATTATTTTTTTATAAAGGGGGGCTTTCAAAATGGCAAAATGCGAAATTTGTGATAAAGATGTAACATATTCACTACAAGTGAGTCACTCTCACAGAAGAACAGCTAGAACATTTAAACCTAATGTTCAATCAGTAAGAGTTAACGTTAACGGAACACCAAAGAAAATAAATGTTTGCACTAGATGTTTAAGAAGTGGAAAAGTAGAAAGAGTCTAATAATTTATATATAGAGAAACCTTAATGGTTTCTCATTTTTTTTACTAAAAAAGAAGAGAATTTTCTCTTCTTACCACTATTTTTATATGATTTTATATTTTTATCATTATATCTCCCACATATTTATTACTCATGTTCTAAAAAAAATTATATTTTAAATATAGTCTTTAGTATCAATTTCATAAATTTTCCAGGTTTATATATTACTACTTTCATATATTATTCCTCCTTTAACAAAATAGCCATGTAATTCCAAAAATAGCTATTGCTATTGCACAAATTGCTACCCAGCCCCAAAAAGGAAGAACAATACTCACTCCTACTCCTATTCCAAAAGCTAATAAAAATAACCCTATTGTTTTTCTAAATCCACTTGTAAACATTATTATCCTCCTTTTTGACAAACAATAAAAATTGTTGTAAAATGACTACTATATACTATGAACTAGGTGAATTAATGTGAGTAAAAAATATAAAAAGCAAACAAAAAAGCAAAGTGAAGAAATAATCAAAATATTAATTAACGAATATAAAGATGCAAAATGTGGATTAGACTACACTACTCCATTTTCTTTAGTTGTAGCACTTATTCTTGCCGCACAATGCACAGATAAAAGAGTTAATGAAATAACTCCTATTTTCTTTAATAAATTTAAAACAATTGAAGATGTAAAAAATGCAGATATTAATGACGTAATAAATATAGTAAAGCCTTGCGGATTTTACAAAAATAAAGCTCATTCTATTATTGAAAGTGCAAGAATTATTTGTGATGACTTCAATGGCATAGTTCCAGATACTATGGAAAATTTAACTAAACTATGTGGAATAGGAAGAAAATCTGCAAATATCATTCTTCAAGAATGCTTCGGAAAAATCATAGGAATAGCTGTAGATACACATGTAACTAGAATATCTAGAAAAATAGGATTCTCAAACGGAAAAAACCAGTTTGAAATTGAAAATGATCTTTTAAATCTTTTTAATAAAAAATATTGGGGGAAAATAAATCACGTGCTTGTACTTCATGGTAGAGCTATATGTATAGCTAATCGTCCTAAATGTGACGAATGTCCAATAAATAATTTATGCAATAAGAACGACTAAAAGTCGTTCTTATTTTATATTTTCTTTTTTCTTTACATCTTCAATTACTTTTTTTAAAAAATTCATTGGCGCATCTGATGGTATATAATACAAAATATGAATTCTGGGGTTTAATTTAGATTTATATGGATCTTTTTCTAATACAGGTGCTTCATCTATTAAAAAGCCATGACTATTAAAATAGTCATATTTTAACTCATCGTCAAATATATAGAATGGTCTTGAAAAATCTAATATTTCATATTTTGAATATTCAAATTCTTTGTATTTAACTTTACTATTTAACTTTTCTCCTGCTATTTTTCTAAATCCATTTAGGCAAAATCTTTTATTTGTACTAAACCAATATACATTTGTAAAATTATCTGCAAAAAATCTTACAAATTCTACTGCATTATCTCTTAGTCCAATTCCTACACCATCATCACAAAAAGTATTCCTTATTAAAGTTCCATCAACATCTATATAAATGTCTTTATCTATTTTACACATAACATCGCCTCCTAAAATTATTTATTAGCTTAGCCATTAATTTTTTCGTCTATATGTTATATCATAAAACAGGATAAACAACAAGGCTTAATATTTCTATTATACTCAAATTATCATTCTTATTTATTGTATTTCTGTTCCTCCCCATTCTACAACTGTAAAACCAGTTCTATTGATTTGAGTTATTTCTTGTTCTTTTACATCTACATACTTATCTAAACCTTTCCACTCCATCATAATTCGTATTAAAGTATCTGGCTCTTGACTAAGTATTAAAGGCATATTCTCTTCTATTTCTTCCATTGTTTGAAATCTAATATAAACATACTCATATTGTTGTAATCTTGGTAACCAATAAATAATAAATTCCTCTGCCTCTTTATCATTTAATCCAAGTATATCAAGCTTTTCCTCTAAGAATTTAACTAATTCTTCATTCTTTACAACGAATCCATCCTTTATATCTTTATTATATATTTTATTATTTTCACTTTCATAATATAGTGAATAATATTCTCTTCCTGTTTTCTTATCTACTAAAGTTCCATCTGGATATGCGATCACTGTCCATCCATTATTATATTCTGGATATACACTTGTTAATTTATCTGAATTTCCTAATTCAACTGAAATCTCAGTTTCTTCTTCTGGATATAAATATATTATAGGTTTATCAATAGTTGGATATCCATATTTATTATAATTTAAAAATTCATTTTTATATTCATCTTCACTATCATATTTATCATCATATTCATATTCATTTTTATTATATTGATTATTTAATAACCTTATAAATATAATAATAAGTAATATTGCTACTAAAAGAAGAATTATTAACCATATCTTACTTATTTTTCTTTTATTTTCTCCTGATTTTGTATCATTTAAATTTCCATTATTCTCTTCCATATAAACACCTCTATTTTTAGAATAGCATTAATAATTATTTTTTTCAACATAATTAAAAAAAGACAAAAAAAAATCATCTAAAAAGATGATTAGTGTGGTGCGGGTAAAAGGACTTGAACCTTCACGCCTCGCGGCATCGGCTTCTAAGACCGACGTGTCTGCCAATTCCACCATACCCGCAACTACGCTTATTATAATAACATATGCCAACTATTTTGTCAATAGTTTTAATATAATTTAATCATAAATTTAAAATTATATAATATAGATTCAATTGACAAACTTTTGTTTGTTTGATATAATTTTTGCTGTATAGAAATGAGGTAAATATATGGATTTAACAACAATTTTATGTGGTATTATACTACTCTTATTAATAGTTATAATAGCATTATTAATTAATTTAAAAAATAAAAGCAATAATTCAGATAATTTAAGACAAGAAATATCTACTATGCTTATGCATACACGTGAAGAACTTTTAAATAATATAGGTGCTAAAATATCTGAAAATGGTAATACTCAGCAGCTTCAACTCGCAAATTTAACAAATATAAATGAACAAAAATTAGAAAATACACGTAAAAATATGGAAGAAAAACTAGAATTAATACGTAGAACAGTTGAAGATAGATTACTATATCTACAAAAAGATAATGCAGATAAATTAGAGAAAATGAGAGTTACAGTTGATGAAAAATTACAAGGTACACTAGAACAAAGACTTGGTGAATCATTTAAAGTAGTAAACGATAGACTTGAATCTGTATATAAAGGTCTTGGAGAAATGCAAAATTTGGCTCAAGGTGTTGGAGATTTAAAGAAAATCTTTACTAATGTTAAAGCTCGTGGCACTTGGGGTGAAGTTGAACTTGGAAATATATTACAAGAATACCTTACTCCAGACCAATATATTTGTAGTGCTAAAACAAAGCCAAATGCTACAGAATTTGTAGAATTTGCTATTAAACTTCCTGGAAAAACTGATGGACAAAATGTTCTACTTCCTGTAGATTCAAAATTTCCAGTTGAAGATTATAAAAGACTTGTTGATGCACAAGAAGCTGGTGACTTACAACAAATTAATGATGCTAAAAAGAGCCTAGAAAATTCAATAAAACTTTTTGCAAAAGATATTCATGACAAATATATAGAAACACCATACACAACAGATTTTGGTATTATGTTCTTACCTACCGAAAGCTTATATTGTGAAATCGTAAAAAATACGGTACTCGTAGAAACACTAGCACAAAAATATAGAGTAATAGTATCTGGACCAAACACATTTGTTGCTCTTTTAAATAGTTTACAAATGGGATTTAGGACACTTGCTATCGAGAAAAGATCAAGTGAAGTTTGGAAACTTTTAGGAGGCGTAAAATCAGAATTTGAAAAATTTGGAGATCTACTAGACAAAACTAATAAAAAATTACAAGAAATTAGTAATACAATGGAAAGAGCTAGTGCTAAGACAAGAACTATACAAAGGAAACTAAAAAATGTTGAAGCACTCCCAGTCACTGATGAAGATGAATTTTATGGGAAAGATTTAATGGATGCGCTCCCTTCATCAGATGATACTTTTGAAGATGATAATTATACAATAAATTCAGAAGAAGCAGATCAAGATTAAATTTTTTTCATAAATATATTATAAAAAATCTCAAGGTAACAGAATAAATTTTGTTACCTTTATTTTTTTGACAATTAGCATCTACTATGATAAAATGATCTTGTTATATTTTAATAAGTAAAAATATAATTTATTAAGGAGAAGTGATATTAATGAAAAAAATAAAAGCTATAGTTTTAGCAGCAGGAAAAGGTACTAGAATGAAATCTAACTTACCTAAAGTACTGCACAAAGTATATGATAGATGTATAATAGACTACGTTTGTGATGCTTGTGAAAATGCTAATATAGATGATATTTACGTAATTGTTGGACATATGCATGAACAAGTAGAAGAACAACTAAAGACAAGAGAAAATGTAAAATGTATCTATCAAAAAGAACAACTTGGTACAGGGCACGCAGTTATGCAAGCAAGCAAATACATTGAAGATGATGATTTAGTTTTAATAGTAAATGGAGATATGCCTCTTATTTCACCTTATACAATTACATCTTTCATTTCTTTTTTAGAGCTTGGTAACTTTGATGGTGCTCTTGTATCTGCTGTTTTTGATAAGACTCCAGCATATGGAAGAATTATTAGGGATTCATATGGAAATCTCTCTAAAATAGTAGAACAAAAAGACTGTAATGAAGATGAACTTGCAATAAAAGAAGTAAATATTGGACTTTATTGTTTTAAGGGAAAATATTTAAAAGATACTTTTTCGAAACTAAACAATAACAATGCACAAAATGAATATTATATAACAGATGTTCCGTACTATATCATTAAAAATGGAGGAAAAATTGGAGTTTATGTAATTCAAAATTCAGATGAAGCACAAGGAGTAAATTCTAGAAACGATCTTTCAATTGTAACAAAAACTTTGCTACGTGACAATCGTATAAAACATATGGATAGTGGTGTCACATTAATAGATCCAGATAACACCTATATATCTTTAGATGTACAAATTGGAAAAGATACTATTATCTATCCTGGTACAAATATTCAAGGTGAAACAATAATTGGAGAAAACTGCATTATAGGACCAAATTCTACTATTATTTCTTCTTCTATTGGAAATAATACTATTATAGAGAGTTCTAAAGTAGATAGGTCATCTATCGGAAATAATTGCAAAGTTGGACCTTTTAATAATATTTTACCAAACACATATATCAAAGATAATACAGTGATTCCTTCTTTAAAAGAGTTTCAAAATAATTAGTAGTTTAAAAGGCAAACATAGTTTGCCTTTTCTTTATTTTATTTATGTTTCTTTTTGTCAATATGCTTGTATATTTTACTACTTTATTATAAAATCATAATAAATAATCAGTGGAGGTTTATATGAATTATTTAGAAAAATTTCAAGAAAAATGTAAATTGGATAATGAATTTATTGAGAAAGTAAATTTTCTATTTGAAAAATTAATAAGCTTTGGATATCTAGATAATATAAATGTATCTAAGCTTTCAAAAAAATTATATAATAATGTAGATGCTGTTTTTCTAAGTTCAGACAAAGCTCATGATTATAAAACAGGATATTATGATGCTATTAAAAAAGAATTGTATATAAAAGATTCTAATGACTTAGAATCGTTATTTTTGCGTCTTATTTATGCTATAACTACATCGCAGAAAAACGATAATACTTTTTATGTTGGTTACTCAAAAACATCTTTGTCAAAATCAAGTTACAAACAAGTACATACAAACTTTGGCCTTAATAGAGCTGTGGTATCAAACCTTGTATGTAGACTACTATACACTGAGCCTACTACACTAAGTATAGTTCCAACATATAGAACATATACAAATGATTTTTTAGGTAATGGAATAACTACTGATAACAATATATATTTCTTAGAAGGACAAATATTAAAGCAAATCTGCTACTCTTTAAATATCGAAGAAGAAGATCTATACTATCACCTATTTATAAATCCATCTACTTATTTTAATAAAATACTAAAAAAGAATAAAGTAAATGATCCAGAAAAATTATTAAATATATTTGACAAAGCAAGTAAAAATTACTCAAATTATAATAAACTTATATATTTTAATAAATTATTAGATGACAATTTTATATCTTCTAAAAAAGTATTGCCTGATAAAAAAGTAGATGAAAAAATTATTAGAGAAAAAGATAATTTAGTATATCAGATTTCTAGAGAAATATATAAAATTAGACCTGAACTAGAAGATGATGACACTGAAGATATACAAGTAAGTCTTTCAGAGACAATGAATCAACTTGAAGAAGAAATAATCCAAGATGTTGTAAATATACAAAATATACTAGTAGATACACTTTTAAATTCAGAAGATAAATATTCACCTATTCAATTTACAATAAAACAAAAACAATTATCTAAAATGATGATTTTCAAAAATAAAAAATTAGAGGATAGTATTTTTAATACAATATCATATAAAGTATTAAATACTTTTGAAAATAGCTCTTCAAATTTAATTGAAAAAATTAAATATAGTATTGCTTCAGAAGTACTTTCTTCTGAAAAATATACTAAAATATATAGCAATATGAATTTTAATAGATTAGATGGCCTTAATTTGCCTTATAATACGGAAATAATAGCTTTATCTGTAGATGGCACATTCTTACAACTATTAAGAATAAAAGACCTTGATTTGCCTTTTAAAGAGTTAAAAGATAATACTGAAATTATAAAAATAGATAATCTAAAGTTTTTATTAAACAGTCCAATATCTGTAAAAAGTACACAAAATATAGAAAAAATATATACATACTTAAAGAATAAAAAATACAAAAATTTAGATATAGAAAATGTATTTATAACAAACTTAAATGATACTACATTAGTTATAGCAATTTCTGATGATAATTTTGAAATATTTAAAATGGATATTATTAATGATAAAGTCAAATGCAACAATGTTAAAATGTCAGAAAAATATGAAGTATTTAATATTTCTAATGTCTCTTATTCTGATAAAAAATATAAAAATCAAAGCACAGAGATATCTAAATTTGTAAGAGTATAAAAAAATGTTGAGTAAACTCAACATTTTTTTGCTTCTATAACTATTTATTATTTAATCCATCAATTATTCTAACATAGCTATCATATCTATTTTTATTAATCTTTCCTTGCTCGACTGCATATTTTATAGCACAAGAATCTAAAGGTTCTTTATAATGTAGACAATCCCTATATTTACACTTTCCTTTATATTCATCAAATTCATAAAAATACTCTTTTATCTCTTCTATATCAAAAGATGATACATCAAGACTTCTAATTCCTGGTGTATCTATTATAGATGAATCATCTTCCCAAATATAATATTTAGATGAAGTTGTAGTATGACAGCCTCTTTTACTTTTTTGACTTATACTTCCTGTTTTTATATCATTATAATTCATTATTGCATTAGTCAAAGAAGATTTTCCAACTCCACTATTACCTACAAAAATAGCTTGCTTTCCTCTTAACACATCTCTTAGTTCTTCTATACCTATATTTTCATATGTAGAGGTTTCAATAACTTTGATTCCTATTTTCCTATATATATCAAGTATTTTTTCTTCTTGTTCACTTTTTAAATCACTCTTATTTAGACAAATCACACTATCAATATTACTACTTTGTAAAATTAAAAGATATCTATCTATAAATTTAGAATGTAAAGGTGGCTCTTTAGCAGATACAACAATAACAGCTAAATCAACATTTGCTGCAATATTTTTTAAACTTCCCTTTGTTTCGATTCTTGTACTATCTACTTTTATTCTAGATAAAAGTGATTTTCTCTTTATTAAATTTTGAATAATATAGTCATTATTCTTTTTTTCCAAAACTACTTTATCTCCTGGATATACAATTTTATTGCAAGCGATATTTAAATCTTTTCTTAATTTCGCAAATACAATATCATCATGATATAAAACATATGCATTATTATATTTTACTTCTATTACTATTCCAAAATCTTCAGCATAATCTACAACAAAATCATCTTTTATTACTGTATTAGTTAATGCTTTTTTTCTTGCCTTATCCTTTTTTTCTTTACTTTTTTTAGTTCTAAAACTATCAAAGCTATTATAATGTGACAAATATTTCACTCCTTATTTACTTTTTACTATACTTATTGCAAGACCATCTCCTACTTTCACTAGTTTAGAATCCAGTCTTTCATCTTCTTCCATTTGAACTAAATATTCTCTTAATCTATTTGTAGCAGTTCTATGTTTATGCTCATTATAATTAGATAAAGTTCTGCCTCTATATAGCATGTTATCAGCAATTATAATTCCACCGATTTTACATAGTCTAATTGCTTCTTCTAAAAATACCAAATATTGTCCTTTAGCAGCATCAATAAAAACTACGTCATATTGATCGTTGATTTGCTTTAAATATTTAGTAGCATCTGCATTGATTACCTCAATTTTGTCTTGTAATTTCATTAAAGAAATATTCTCAATTGCCTTTTCATACATTTGCTCTTTTATTTCTATTGTTGTAATTTTACTATTTTCTCCATATAAATACTTTGAGAAATTTATAGCTGAATATCCAACAGCTGTTCCAATTTCTAATATCTTGTTGGGTTTACATTCTTCAAGTATTTTTTTTATATACTCTAAAGAGTCATCTTCTATTATAGGTATATGATTATCTAAAGCTTCTTTTTTTATATTTAAAAGAATTTCTTCTTTTTCCATTAAAACATCTCCATTGTTACATTTTAATCTTATCTAATAAATCTTCCTTTGAATCATTATTATATAATATTCCATATAAAACATCTAAAGATTTTATATTGAAATTTTTACTCTTCATTAAATCTTTTATTGTACTAAGTGTATATATTCCTTCTACTGTCTTTACTGACATAGTCTCAAAAGCATCTTGCATTGTATATCCTCTTCCTATATATGTACCAAAGGTAAAATTTCTACTCTTAGTACTCATACATGTAAGAAGCATATCTCCAAGTCCAGCATAAGTAAATATTGTTTCTCTTTTTCCCCCTAGTGCTACTATTGTATCACCTAGATCTCTTACCAAACAAGCCAAACAACTAGCCTTATATGAATCTGTCATATCCATACCAGTTAGCATTCCCATAAATATTGCAAAAACATTTTTTATTGATGCCGCAACTTGTACGCCAATAATATCATCACATGTACTCACTACAAGTCCATTCTCAAATTGTTCTTTTACAATATTAGCTATATCAATATTTTTACAAGCTATATTAAATCCAGTTTTTCCACCATTTGCGATTTCTATTGCAAAAGAAGGACCAGATATCATGCAAATATTCTCATTGTTTGTTGCTTGATACAATATTTCACTCATAAACATATTTGTCTTAGGTTCAATTCCTTTTGAAACTACACATAAAATTTGATCTTTTTTAGCATACACACTTACCTCTTCAGATACTTGTCTTACAGCAACGGCAGGAACAGCAAGTATAACAATACTTGCCCCCTCCATACATGCCCCCAAATTCATAGTTATCTTTATATTACTAGGGATTTTTACTCCTGGTAATACACCAGGATTTTCTCTTTTTTTTATTACAACTGATGCTTCTTCTTTAAACTTTGCCCACATCATTACCTCATTATTTTCATTTTTATTAAATACTCTTGCGAGAGCTATAGCATAAGCTCCAACTCCAAGAATTGCTATTTTCATATTTATTCCTCTCTTTTATCTTTATCTTTTATATCGATTTTTATGTGAACATCTCTTAATTGCTCATCTGTTACATAATTTGGAGCTTGCATTAAAAGATCTCTTGCTTTACTATTTTTAGGAAAAGCAATAATCTCTCTAATATTTGTTTCTCCTAAAAGGACCATTATCATTCTATCAATTCCAGGAGCAGCACCAGCATGTGGTGGAGCACCATACTTAAATGCATTGTATAATGCACCAAATTTATTTTTTACTGTCTCTTCGCTATAACCGGCTATTTCAAATGCCTTAGTCATAATAGCAGTATCATGATTTCTAACAGCACCAGATGCAAGTTCGTAGCCATTTCCAACCATATCAAATTGATAAGCTAAAATATCTAAAGGATCTTTAGTTTCTAATGCTTCAAGACCTCCTTGTGGCATAGAAAATGGATTATGTCCAAAATCAATTCTTCCATCATCAGTTAACTCATAAAAAGGAAAGTCTACAATAAAGCAGAATTTATATATATTTTCATCTATTAATCCTAATCTTTTTCCAAGTTCATTTCTTATATTTCCAGCATCCTTACATGCAGTTAAGTAATCCTCATTTGCAATAAAGAATATTCCATAATTTTCTTTAGCACCTGTCTTTTCAAGCATATCCTTTAATATGTCTTCAGATAAATATTTTGCGATTGGCCCAACAACTGTTGAGTCCTCATTTATTTTTATCCAAGCAAGACCTTTCATATCTAGCTCTGATTTAGCAAAATCTGTCATCTCATCAAAAAATCTTCTTGTTACTAAACTACTATCAATTGCAATTGCTTTGACAGTCTTTCCTTTGAAAGCATTGAATCCTGAATTCTTAAAACATTCACTAACATCAGTAAGAACTAATGGATTTCTTAAATCTGGTTTGTCTGTTCCATATTTATCCATTGCTGTTTTATATGGAATCTCTATAAATGAATCCTCAGATATTTTTCCATGACCATATTTTGTAAATACATGTGTTGTTACCTCTTTTAGAGTTTCAAGTACTTCTTTTTGTGTAACAAATGACATTTCAAAATCTAGTTGATAAAACTCTCCTGGTGATCTATCTGCTCTTGGATCCTCATCTCTAAAACATGGAGCAATTTGATAATATTTATCAAAGCCTGAAATCATTAGTAACTGTTTAAATTGCTGTGGTGCCTGTGGTAATGCATAAAATTCACCCGGATGTAACCTTGATGGTATAAGATAATCTCTTGCACCCTCTGGTGATGATGATGTAAGAATTGGAGTTTGTACCTCTACAAATCCCATACTGTCCATTTTATCTCTTAAACATTTTAATACTTTACTTCTAAAAACTATTTTTTCATGTATAGACTCATTTCTTAAATCTAAGAACCTATATTGTAATCTTAGATCTTCTTTTACATCATGACTCTTTTCAACTTCAAAAGGCATAGGTAATAGTACATTATTTTGAATAATAATACTTTTTAATTCTACCTCTACTCTTCCTGTTGCTAACTTATCATTAATGTTTTCATCTGGTCTTTTAACTACAGTTCCTTCTACAGTTATAGAAGCCTCCACATTAATTTTTTTAATTTGTTCTAATAATTTAGGATCTTCTGTTGTAAGTTGTGTAATTCCATAATGATCTCTTAAATCTATAAATACACATCCACCTAGATCTCTAATTGTTTTTACAAATCCAGATAATTTAACTTCTTTACCTGCATCCTCTTCTCTTAATTCATTACATGTATGTGTTCTATATTCGCTCATCTTTTATCTCTCCTTAATATAAACAATTTCCTGGTGTTCTTGGGAATGGTATAACATCTCTTATATTTGACATACCTTTCATATACATAACTAATCTTTCAAATCCTAACCCAAATCCAGAATGAACAACTGTACCATATTTTCTAGTGTCTAAATACCATTCATATTCATTTCGATCTAGTCCTAGTTCATTCATTCTATTTACTAATTTGTCATAATCTTCTTCTCTTTGTGAGCCACCTATTATCTCACCTATTCCCGGAACAAGCATATCTACAGCTCTTACTGTTTTATTATCATCATTTTGTTTCATATAAAACGCCTTTATATCCTTTGGATAATCTGTTACAAAAACAGGCTTTTTAAATATCTTCTCTGTTAAATATCTTTCATGTTCTGTTTGAAGATCTGTTCCCCATTCAACTTTATATTCAAATTCATCATTATGCTCTTTTAATAATTCAACAGCATCTGTATATGTAATTCTTACAAACTCAGAATTATATATATGATTTAATCTTTCAATAAGCTCTTTATCAAAGAATTTATTGAAAAATTCTACTTCCTCTTTACATTCTGTAA
>CALXBV010000082.1 GCA_944386635.1 uncultured Clostridia bacterium | reverse complement strand
TTCCTACCAAGTACCATCCACTTGTTGCACTATATGTTCCATCTCCATTTTTTGCTATTGTTATTGTTTCTACTGCATCTGTACAACCCTCATCTCTATATATTGTATATTCTGCTCCTTCTAAGTGCGCATCTCCTTGTGTAATTATTCCTGTTTCTGCATCTTCTTTATATATTACTATTTGCATCTTCTTTGCTACATCTTCTACTGAATATTCATATGCGCTTTCTTGTCCTATCTCTACATTAAATGTATTTATAACTTGTGTTCCATTATTTAACTTAAATTCTCCATTATATGCTATATTTGGTATCGTACTTTCTGTTATTTTATATGTACCATATGGTAGTCCCTCGATAACACAATGTCCATTTCCATCTGTAGCTGTTGAATAATATACTGTATCTGGTCGAGCTAGTCCAACATTTCCAGCAAAACTAACTACTTCTGCTTTAAATACTGCTCCAGCCAAATTCTGTTTAGCTGTAGAATCTGTTTCTTCTAAAGACTTATTTATCTCAATACTAGATCTTATAATATCATAAGTATATGTAACGTCAATCTCATTTTTTGTCATAGTACCTGATGTATTTCCAGTATCACGTATCCATCTATATCCAGTAATATCTTTTTTCTGTGTAGTATAAGAATCTAAAATATTTCCATTAATTACTACATCATCTGCTATTTTAACTCCCTGAGTATTCACATAGTGTACATTAACTTTTGACTTTAGTGTAGTAGTTACAATATTTGAATTTAACTCATGGTCATTATTTATTCTTACAGAAGATGAGTTATTTATTTTTGACGAATCCACTGAGTTCTTAACAGTTGTACTTATAACAAACTTATATTTTTGACCGTTATAATTCATATTATTTTGCAAATATGATGAATTAAAAGTATATGTTAATCTTCTAGCATTACTATCATATGAAGTAGTACCTGCAGAACTTGTAACATCATTTCCATTTTCATTATATACTCTCAAAGAATTATATGTTAAATTTTTATCTATTACATCAGTAAATACCATACTTGAATAATGAAAAGAATCATCAAAACGAGTTGAAATTTGTTGTTCAACTGTATAAGTCAATGTATCTCCAAGTTGTGATTCAGTTTTTGACACAGATTTTACAGGATTACTTGGTACAACAGCTGTAAGTGGTGTATATTGTAAATGATATCCAATGCTAGTTGCATTTTTTAATCCGTATAATTCTATATTTAAATGATCTTTTTTATCATATCTAAATGATACACAATTTAAAGATCCAGCTTCTATACTACCACTCTTTGTTCCATAATATACATCAGTATATTTTCTAGTACCATTAATTGAAGTCACACTATCTGCATGAACCATATTTGTTGTAGTATATAAATATGCTTCTGTTATTTGAGGACTTCCTGATCCTTCCTTATCATCTTCTGAAAATATAGATAAGTATGCTGTATCTATATTAATTGGTGTACTCTCTCCATGATAATAAAAATATATGTCTACTGTAACATGTTCTATATACCTATACCACCATTCATTACTTGAAAGCATTGTACTTCCAAAAGCAGACCAATATAGACAAGCATCTGGAGCGTTAGTTACAATATCTGAATATATTAGTTTCATATCGATTGCTCTACCATTTAAAGTTCCACAATTACTAAAATTAACTGTAACTTTACTATCTAACGTTTGACCCGCAGCTGTATTAGTATAATATACACCCCTATTAGGAGCCCCAGAGTTACAAGTACCATCTTGTAATTTATAGCCTTGGCTTCCAGAAACACTCACTGTAGGAAGTGTAGTATAATTTAATACTAAAGTATCAAATGTACTAGGTGTAAATAATGTTTGTGAATCGATTGTTGTATAAGCATATATACTATTAATATTACCACCTATAATTAAAAATAATGTTAATAATACAAAGCAAAATATTACCCTTAATCTTTTCATATACTTCCCTCTTTCTATAATATTCTACATATATATGTTATATCAAAAGTGGAAATTTTTCAATTATACAAACTATTAAGAAGACTATGTAATATATTATATATATAATTGTAATATTTTTGAAATATAGTGTTTTTTTATTAAAACTTTCGCCAAAAAAAAAAAAGAGCTAAGCATACACTTAACTCTTATATTGGCTCCTCAAGTAGGGCTCGAACCTACGACCCTTCGGTTAACAGCCGAATGCTCTACCACTGAGCTATTGAGGAATATATAATTATTATACGTATATATTATCACTAGTATTAAAAATTGTAAATACTTTTTTTTAATTTTTTTATATTTTAATGATATATTTAATATTTTTTTATAAAAAAAACATAATTAATAATTAAAAATATCACATAAAAAAGCTAGAAATCATTTGATTTCAGGCTTTTTTCAATGCATTATACATAAAAGTATAAATATACTATTAATTTTGATTAATTTTACTAAATTAATTTAGATTTAAACTATCAATACTTTCATATTCATTTGTATCATTATTTAATACCATTTGGGTATTTGAGTCATATTCTCTTAATCCATATTGTGCTCCAAATATTTCATATCTTTCATTATATGGATCATAGCAAATAAACATTAAATATGTTTTTCCTTCTTCTATTTCTATATCTCCAATTTCTATTTCTTTAACATATTTATAATCCAACATTGTTTCTT
>CALXBV010000081.1 GCA_944386635.1 uncultured Clostridia bacterium | reverse complement strand
ATTGTTATATAGTATAATTTACTTGTAAATTGGAGGATAATATATGGATAAAGTTAAAGGAATAGCTATAATTATTGTTGCTATTGTTTCTGTAATAGTTACTGTACTAGTAGCTAATATTTTATTGGACACAACAGGAGAAGTAAATCAAGGTAATTTTAGAATAAGTGATGTTGTTGTAAGATCTAGTGCAGACGTTAAAGAAGTGCAAGATGAAAGTGTAGAATTAACTAAATTATCTGATATTATTTTTGATATATCACAAACAAATGAAATATCTATATTAATTGATCCAAATATCAAAGCGGCAGAAATTAGAATAGAGAATATATATATATCGGATCCAGCTTTAAAAGGAACGATGGAAATATATCAAAAAGAGGATAAAAAATATGATGTGACATCAGATTTAAAAACTATAAATTTGGATTTGGAACAAGAAAATGAAAAGTATATTGTAAATTTATATATAAATAATAATAATGCTTTAACTAATCAAAGAGTTGCAGAGGATGTGGACACTATACAATATGATGCAGCAATTTTCAAAACATTAGGTGTAGATGTTTCTTTATTAAAGTTTGATGTTTCTTTTGATTTGATTATTGTGGATGAAAGTGGAAATACAGTTAAAACTACTATATCATTAAATATGCCTACAGATGAAACTGTAGAGACAGGAATGTCAATATTAAAGCAAGATACATCAAATTATATTTTTACTATTATTTAGTAATATTTTAAAAGTAAGCTATTGAATTTAAATAGAATATATTGTATAATAAATCTATGCCAAGCGATAGAGTACTGTGAACCTTGTCAGATCCGGAAGGAAGCAGCAATAAGCAATATACTCTATGTGCTTGGTTTTTTTATGTGAGGTGGAAAAGTTGGGATATATAGCATTATACAGAAAATATAGGCCGAATACTTTTGAGAGCATTATAGGTCAAGAAAATGTAACAAAGATATTAAAAAATCAAATAAAAAATGGAAAAATATCTCATGCTTATTTATTTAGTGGAACAAGAGGAACAGGAAAAACAAGTGCAGCTAAAGTGTTTGCTAGAGCAATAAATTGCCTTAATCCTAAAGATGGTGAACCATGTAATGAATGTGCTGTATGCAAAGGAATATTAGATGGAAGCATAACAGATGTAATAGAAATGGATGCTGCTTCAAATAATAGTGTTGAAAATATTAGACAAATAAGGCAAGAAGTAGTGTATGCAACTGTTGATGTAAAATATAGAGTATATATAATTGATGAGGTTCATATGCTAACAACAAGTGCTTTTAATGCATTATTAAAAACTCTTGAAGAGCCACCAGAAAATGTTGTATTTATACTTGCTACTACTGAACAACATAAAATACCAGTAACAATTATGTCTAGATGTTTAAAATTTGAGTTTAACAGGATATCTGAAGAAGATCTATATAAAAGAATTAAATATGTATTAGATTGTGAACATGTAAAATATGAAGATGAGGCATGTAGATATATAGCTACTCTTGCAGATGGAGCAGCAAGAGATGCTCTAAGTATATTAGATAGATGTATATCTGAGACAGAGGATGTATTAAAATATAAAGATGTAGAAAATATTGTTGGAGCTATAGATAAAGATGTAATAAAGAAAGTCGCGGATTGTATAATGGAGTATAATCCATTGAAAGCTTTAGATTCTATAGATGAAATAATAAAAAAAGGAAAAGATTTAAGACAATTTGCTTTTGAACTTACTAATGAATTCTTAAATAGGATGATAAAGGAAAATAATAATTTAAAAAGGTATTCAGACATAATAGATAAATTATCTAGTTTAGATAATGAGTTAAAATCTACTACTAGAAAAGAAATAGTACTTAAGTCATGTATTGTTCAACTTTGTAATGAGGTTACTAGTAATGTAGCTACTATTAGTGGTAATGTTGATGATGTATATATAAAAAAGATGGAAAAACTAGAAAAACAAGTTGCAAATTTACAAGAATATATAAAAAATAATAAGGTAAGTTCTTCATCAGAGCCAAAAGTACAACCTAAAATTGAAGTTGTAACACATATAGATAGTGAAAATGATGTTAAAAATACAAATATTACTGAGCAAAAACTTACTGAATTTCCAAATACTGAAGAATTAAAAAAAGCAATAATTGAAAAGGGAAAAATTAAAATTTATTCTGCTTTGGCTGGAGCTAAGGTGTATGTGGATGATGTAGTACGAATTATAACAAAGAATAATTTTGCATATAACATTTTAAAAAGTGATGAGAGTATAGATGTTATTGCACAGGTATTATCTGAAAAGTATAATATTAATAAAAATATAATTTTAGAGTTAAAAGGAGATAACGAAGAATCTATTTCAAAAATAGAAAAAGTACTTAAAGATAATAATGTTGAGTATACAAAGTTAGATTAAACTTGAAATATAGGTGAAAGTATATTATAATAACTTTTGTGAAAGGATGGATAAATATGGGAAGTAAATATGGTGGATTTCCTGGCGGAGGAATGGGAAACATGCAAAACTTATTAAAGCAAGCACAAAAAATGCAAGCTGATATGCAAAAAAAACAAAGTGAAGTAGCTTCTAAGGAGATAGAAACTTCAGCTGGAGGTGGAGCTGTTATTGTAAAGGCTACTGGAGATAAAGTTATAAAAGAAATAACTATAAAAAAAGATGTAGTAGATCCAGATGATGTTGAAATGCTACAAGACTTAATATTAACAGCTGTAAACGAAGCATTAAAACAAGCAGATTCAATGATGGAAAAAGAATTAGGTGGATTTAATATTCCTGGACTTTTCTAGGTGATTGATATGTATTCTGATACAGTAAATAAGTTAATTAGTCAATTTGAAAAGTTACCTGGAATTGGTCATAAGACAGCTGTTAGATTAGCTTTTTATATTCTTGAAGCACCAGCAGATGTTGCAAATGAAATGGCTAAGACTTTAGTTGATGCAAAAGAGAAAGTTAAATTTTGTTCAATATGTTATAATTTAACAGAAAAGGATCCTTGTGATATTTGCTCAGATAAAAAAAGAGATGATACTACTATTTGTGTTGTTGAGAATGTAAAAGATGTAATAGCTATGGAAAAAACACATGAGTATAAAGGATTATATCATGTATTACATGGCGCAATATCACCTATGAATAATATATCAGCTGGAGATATAAAAATAAAAGAGTTATTAAGTAGGCTTAGCGATGACAAGATAAAAGAAGTAATTCTTGCTACTAATCCTACTGTGGAAGGAGAGGCTACAGCTATGTATATTTCTAGACTTATTAAACCACTTGGTATAAGTGTTACTAGAATAGCACATGGAATACCAGTAGGTGGGGATTTAGAATATACAGATGAAATTACACTTATAAAAGCCTTAGAAGGAAGAAGAGAAATGTAAATAGGTGATATAAAAAATATATCACCTATTTTTTATAGAAAAACTACAATGTAGTTGTAAATATTATTTGTTGTTTGAAAATTTATATTCAAGGAGATAAAAAATGAAGATTGGTTTTTTCGATTCAGGACTTGGTGGACTTACAGTTTTAAAAGAATCTATAATAAATGAAAATTTAAAAGGTGAGATATATTATTTGGGAGATAATAAAAATACTCCGTATGGAATAAAAGATGAAGAGTTTGTAAAAAAAATAATAGAAGAAAATATAAATACATTAATGGATTATGGTTGTAATCCTATAGTTATAGCTTGTAATACAGCAACTAGTTTATCTATAAAATATTTAAGAGAAAAATATAATAAAATTGTTTTTATCGGTACAGAGCCAGCAGTAAAAGTTGCAGCAGATAATCATATGCATAAAAAGATATTAGTACTTGCAACAAGCATTACAGTTAAACAAGAAAAATTACTAAATTTAATAGATAAGCTTAATATAAAGGATTGTGTTGAATTATTACCAGCAGATAAATTAGTTGAGTTTGCAGAAGATATAAATTGTAATAAATTGGGAAAAGAGATAAATAATTATATAGAATCTTTGCTTATAAATTATAATCTTAATGAATATAGTCACATAGTATTAGGATGTACGCATTTTCCTTTATTTTATGATAATTTCAAAGAAGTAATTGCAAAATTATATCCAAATTGTAATATTAGTATTGTTGATGGTGCAAAAGGAATATCACTTAATTTAATAAAAAATATTAAAGAAATGAATAATGAGAAAAGTACTCAAGATGATGTTAATATACATATTATTTATACAAAAGAAAGCGAGACTTTTAAAATAAGAGTAAAGCAGATATTAAATTTACCTAAAATAAATATAGATTATAAATTACATTAAAATTACAAAAAAATTTCATGAAAATGTAGCAAATTTTTTTTTTACGTGATATAATTAGAATAGCTTTGAGTAAAGTATGAGGTGTATATATATGAATGATAAGAAAATCTTAATAGTTGACGACGAAAAGGCAATAGCTGATGTACTAAAATTTAATCTTGAAAAAGAAGGTTTTACTACTACTGTGGCATATGATGGAGAAGAGGCTATAAAGCTTGCATTATCTATTAATCCAGATTTGATTTTGTTAGATTTAATGTTACCAAAAATAGATGGATTTAATGTATGTAAGAAATTAAGAAAAAGCTTAGTTTGCCCTATTATAATGCTTACTGCCAAAGAAGAAGTTGTGGACAAGATTATAGGTTTGGAACTAGGTGCCGATGATTATATGACAAAGCCATTTAGTATAAGAGAAGTTATTGCTAGGGTAAAAGCTAATTTAAGAAAACATGTTTTACCTGATAGTGATGAAGATAAAAATTCATCAAAAAATAAAATTAAAATAAAGGATATGATAATAGATCCTGAAAGATATATAGCTATAGTAGGAGGAAAAACTATAGATCTTACTATAAAAGAGTTTGAATTATTAAAGCTACTATCTACAAATCCTAATCAAGTATTTACAAGAGAGCAAATATTAAGAGGAGTTTGGGGATATGACTTTTATGGTGATGCTAGAACAGTCGATGTAACTGTAAGAAGATTAAGAGAGAAAATCGAAAAAAACTCTGCTGAACCACAATATGTTCAAACAAAAAGAGGTATGGGATATTATGTTTCAGCCTAGTAAGAAAGTGAGCTAAATATGAAAATTTCTATGAAAAAAATTATTAGGGCTATGTATATAATTATGGTAGTTATAGTATATATAACTACCATAATTTTATCTGGTTCTATTATTGATACAGATAAAATATTTTCTAAAAATAATATAATTGTTCTTTTTATTTTTGTACTATTAGCATATATAGTTTCTGTTATTATTTCCAATAAAATAGTCTCACCACTAAAAAGAATTGAGAAGGGGATGAGATTTATAAGTGAAGGAAAGCTTCCAGATAATTTAAAAATAAAAGATGATAAAGAGTTTCAGGAATATAAGGAATTGATGGATGCATATTCAGCTATGCTTAAAGTTATAAAGAAGAATACATTTGATTTGAATAGTCAAGAGAGCAAAACTGAAATAATTCTCGAGCATATGGCAGATGGTGTTATAGCTTTTTCTACAAGTAGACAAGTAGTACATATGAATAAAGCTGCTATGAGGATGTTAAATATAACAGAAAATGAAGACACTTTTGAAAAATTGTGTCAGAAGTTAAATATAACAATTGATTTTGATAAGATAATGTATCTTCCTAATTATCAAAGTATGGAATTTAAAACACAAATGGGAGATTTAGCATTAAGCATTGTGTTTGCTCCATTTTTTAGTGATGAACTAAACCCAATGGGAATAATTATGATAGTAAGAAATATTACAGATAGTGTAAAAACAGATAATGTTAGAAAAGAATTTGTTGCCAATGTTTCTCATGAGTTAAAGACACCATTAACTTCAATTAGAGGTTATTCTGAAACTATAATGAATGGTGATCTTACATATCAAGAAATTGTTAAATTTTCTAAAGTAATAACTCAAGAAGCAAATAGAATGAGTAGAATGGTATCAGACTTGTTACAATTATCTAAGATAGATTATAATAAAGTAAATTGGAATAAGTCTACTTTAAACACAGTAGATATCTTAAAGAAGGTATGTGAGAAGGTTAGATATGAAGCAGAGCAAAAATCACATAAGTTAGAATTAATATGTGCAGAAAAAGTACCACCTATTTATGCTGATAGAGATTCTATTGAACAGATAGTTATTAATATTCTAACTAATAGTATAAAATATACACCAGATGGCGGATTAATTAGAGTATATGCTGGTCCTATTGATGACAGAGTATATATAAAAGTAGTAGATAATGGAATAGGAATACCACAAAAAGATCTTGGTAGAATATTTGAGAGATTTTATAGAGTTGATAAAGCTAGATCTAGAAAAATGGGCGGAACAGGTCTTGGATTATCAATAGTAAAAGAAATGGTTGATGGAAATAATGGTACTATAAATATTAATAGTAAGTTGAATGAAGGAACTGAAGTTACTATGACTTTCCCAACTAAAAAAGAATAGGAGTTTGTTTATGAGATATTTTGATACACATGCACATTATAATGATGACAAATTTAATGGTATAGTTGATGATGTATTAAAAAAATGCAATGATGTAGGAGTAAAATATATAATAAATATCGGGTATAACATAGAAAGTTCTATAAAGGCTATAGAGCTTTCAAATAAGTATAGTAATATTTATGTAGCAATTGGTATTCATCCAAGTGATGTTGGAAAATGTAGTGTGGAAGAACTAGAGGATGTATATAATAAATACAATAATGGAAAAATAGTTGCAATTGGTGAAATTGGACTAGATTATTCTTATACTAAAGAGAATAAAAAAGAGCAGATTGAACTTTTTAAAAGTCAGATCGATCTTGCAAATAAACTAAAGCTTCCAATAGTAGTTCATTCAAGAGATGCCTCTTTAGATACGTATAATACATTAAAAGAAGTACCGGCTAAATATGGTACTTTAATGCATTGTTTCTCACCAACAGAAGATTTAGTAAGGCTTGTACTAGAAAATAAGTATACAGTAGCTTTTGGTGGAAATATAACATATAAAAGAGCAGCATCTTTTAGTAAGTACATGGATATGATACCTGTAGAGCAAATTGTTATAGAAACTGATTCACCATATTTACCACCTGTTCCATTAAGAGGAACAGTAAATACATCAGCAAATCTTCCTATAATAATGGAGAAGCTTTCTGAATATAAAAAAATTCCTAAAGAGGAATTATCTGAAATAGTATACCGAAATTCGCTTGAATTTTTCAATATAAAACAGGAGTAGGAATTTTTCTTACTCCTTAAATATTTTGAGAGTATAACCAAAAGGTTACAATACTCAAATAGGAATACAAAACTACATGTATTCCGCATAAATATAAAAATTTAGGTGATGTAATGTATAAAAGATATGATAAAATACTATCTAAAATGCCACAAGATAATATACACCAAAAACTATAAATAAATTTGGCATATCTTAATGATAATATTGAAGATAATACCGTAAGAGATATAGTAACTAAATATATCAAAAATACTATAAATAGATTTTTAGAATTTTCAAATGCTATACTATATCTATAAACACTAATTCCTAATAAAATATACAATATAGGATATAGATATTTAAATAAATTATAGTTTTTTGTTATGTGACTTACAGAGACTTTGAAATTTCTTATATCTATACAAGTGACTGTATGTATTAAAATAGCAATTACAGTAATGATAAATATAAAAGAAAATATCTTTTTATAATAATCAAAGACTTTCATTACATCACCATTAATATTATGAGTTAATAAAAGAGTAATATACAAATTACTCTAAATAACCAATAAATGGTAAATTCCTATATTTTTCATCATAGTCTAATCCAAAACCAATAACGAATTTATCTGGTATATTAAATCCAGTATAATCAGGTTCAATATCAAATTCTCTTCTTTCTTTTTTATCAAGTAGAGTACAAATTTTTAATTTTTTTGGATTTTTTTCTTTAAAATATTTTTTTAAATACGAAAGAGTTCTACCAGTATCTATAATATCTTCTATGATGATTACATTTTTATTTTGTATATCTTGGCTTATGTCTAATGCAAACGATAATTTTCCTGTACTTTGTGTACCACTATAACTAGATACCTTCATAAAATCTAATATTATTGATGAAGATATGCTTTTAGCAAGTTCTGTAGCAAAGAAAACAGCACCTTTTAGTATACAAACAAAAATTATCTCTTCATTATTAAAATCATTTTGAATTTGAGTAGCTAGCTCTTTTATTCTATTTTTTAAGTCATTTTCATTAATTAGTGTATGTATTGTCATAATAATTGTCCTCCTGATTTTTTGATTATATCATAGTTATTAAATATATACAATGACAAATTTATAAAGTACTTAAAAGTTGACATAATTTAATAAAGATGATATAATATTATTGATTGTTAAAAGGTAAAACAGGAAATTTAATAATTGAATGAAAGGTGGGATACATATGGAGAAATCCAAATTATTTAAAGTATGTATGATTTTTATACTTGCTTTTGTTTTGATATATGCTTTTTTAGATAATCAAGCAACAGAAACAACACAAGTAAGTGCACTTGCGGATGAGAGTAGTTATGAGGTTTATACAGGAAAAATTGCTTATGAGTATTATAAAACTAAGTTAAGTGATAATCAAAAAATAGTTTATGATGAGATTAAAGAGGCATACTTGCAATTTAAATCAACTTTTTCGACTAAAGTTGAAAGTATAAAAAGTAATGAGCTAAAAGATGTATTTACTGCAGTAATTCTTGATCATCCAGAAATATTTTGGATTGATTCATATTCGTCTATAGGTGATATATTTACTGGGGATGTTAATACTAATATGGTTATACGATTAGAATATACGTATTCAAAAGAAGAAGCTTTACAGATTAAACAAGAGATAGAACCTAAATATAGTCAAATTATTGAGGGAGCAAAGAAACTAAGTTCTGATGAAAAGAAGGTAAAATATGTTCATGATAAATTAGTTGAAATTAGCACATATACTAGTTATACAAATAAGGAAAAAGCAAAATTTCAGTCATTTGTATCAATATTTGAAGATGGCAGAACAGTATGCTCTGGTTATGCATATGGATTTAAATGGATAATGGATAATTTAGATATAAAAAGCGCTACTATTGAAAATATTGATAGTAAAGATTCATCTAATTCTCATATATGGAATAAGGTATATCTAGATAGCAAATGGTATAATTTAGATGTTACTTGGGATGCACAACTGTCTAAAGATAATAATATATCGTATAAGTATTATTTATTAGAAAATGATGAATTTTATAAAATTCATACGACTCCAAATACATTGATAGAAAAATAGAGCAAAAATGCTCTATTTTTGATTTTATAGATTACATAACATTTACATTCTGAATGATTTATGGTATAATATTATTGTACTTTTAGGAGGATAGTCAAGTGAACGCAGAAATAAATACATTATTAAATGAAGAAAAATATGAAGATGTAATAGAACTTATTAAAAAAGAGTATATAAATCTTTATGACAAAATGCTAGATAAGAAGGATGCACAAAAGCCTGAAAATAAAGATTTTTATTGTTATACAACAAAAATTATTAATGAATATCCGGATTTAGCATATAGATTAAATTATTTAAGAAATGGTATTTTAGAAGATGATAATACATATTTAAATGAAATCAGTATTTTAAAAAATACATATGACTATTTAAATTCAAATTATTAATAAGACATTATAGAGAATATCTATAATGTTCTTTTTTTTTAGAAAAATATATATTTTTAGAGAAAATAAAGAAAAATGATTTACTTTATGATATAATTTTTTTGGAGGTTGGTTTTATGAAGTATTACGATGAAGATGTGGATAAAGTATTAGCTTCTCTTGAGACAAGTGAAAATGGTTTGTCAACAGCTGAAGCTGAAGCACGTCTTAATAGATACGGACTAAATAAATTAAAGGAAACAAATAAAAAAAGTAAATTGTCTAAATTTTTGGATCAATTTAAAGATATGATGATTGTAGTACTTTTAATAGCAGCTGTTTTTTCTGGAATAAGCTCATATTTAAATGGAGAGACTTATACAGATACTATAGTAATAATAGCAGTTGTATTATTAAACGCTGTTATGGGATTTGCTCAAGAATTAAAGGCAGATTCTGCAGTAGAGAGTTTGAAAAAAATGACTACTCCTAATGCTAAGGTTATTAGAAATGGTCAGGTTACAATATGTTCTTCAGAGAAAATTGTCCCTGGAGATATTTTAGATTTGGAAGCAGGAAATACAGTTCCTGCGGATGCAAGAGTAATTTGGGAGGTATCGTCTAGTGTTGATGAGTCAATGCTTACTGGAGAAAGCGAACCTATATCAAAAGATGTAGAGAAAATAAGTTCAGATGCTCAAATTAATGAAAGAATAAATATGGTATACTCTGGATGTAACGTTGTATATGGTAAACTAAAAGCAGTTGTTGTAAAAACAGGAATGGAAACTGAGCTTGGAAAGATTGCATCATCAGTTCAAAAAGATAAAGAAGTTTTATCTCCGTTACAAATTAAAATAAATAATATAAGTAAAGTATTATCAATTATAATTGCAATTATAATTGGATTTGTATTAATTTATGGTATAGCTAGAGGAAATGATGTTTTAGAAATTATAATGCTTTGTATTTCTCTTGCTGTTGCTGCAATACCAGAAAATTTGCCTACAGTTATAACTGTTACTTTATCTTTGGGTACAACAGCTATGGCAAAGAAGAATACAATAGTAAGAAAAATATCATCTGTTGAAACATTAGGATCAATAGATATAATTTGCTCAGATAAAACAGGAACAATTACACAAAATAAAATGACTGTTAAAGAAGTTATCTTTAACAATACAAACTATAAAGTAGAAAAAGAACCAATAGAAAATAGTGAATTATTAATAGATTTAATGGTGTTATGTAATGATAGTAAGGTTGATCCAGAAAATAAGGAGAATTTAATAGGAGATCCAACAGAAACAGCTTTATTTAAATATGCTATGGATATGGGATATAATCCACAAAATATAGTTAAAAATAATGAAAGAGTAGCTGAAGTACCTTTTGATTCAGATAGAAAAATGATGACAACAATTAATACTGTTGGAAATAAAATTATAGTAGCAACAAAAGGAAGTTTAGATTCATTATTAAAAAAATGCACTTCATATTATGAAAAAGGTAATATTTATGAGCTAGATGAAAAACATATTCAAAAAATATTAAATTTTGAAAGAGAAATGGCACAAAAATCATTAAGAGTATTATCTTTTGCATATAAAGTTATAAAAGAGTTACCTCCTGAAGATGAATTACCTGAAGTAGAAAATAATTTAACTTTTGTAGGTCTTGTTGGTATGATGGATCCACCAAGAGAAACTGTAAAAGAATCTATAAAAACATGTCGTGAAGCAGGAATTAGACCTATTATGATAACAGGAGATAGTCTTAGTACTGCTACTGCTATTGCAAAAGAAATAGGTATAATAGAAGAAGGAACTGGTGTTATAGAAGGAAAAGAATTAGATAATCTAAGTGATGAACAATTAATAAAAATGGTACCTAAATATAGTGTCTATGCAAGAGTTCAGCCTGAGCATAAAGTAAGAATTGTAAAAGCTTGGCAAGCTAACAATAAGGTAGTTGCAATGACTGGTGATGGAGTAAATGATGCTCCAGCAATAAAGCTTGCTCATGTTGGTATTGGAATGGGTAAAACAGGTACCGAAGTTACTAAGAGTGTTGCAGATGTGATTTTGATAGATGATAGCTTTAGTACAATTGTAGATGCAATAGGAGAAGGAAGAAAAATATATGATAATATAAGAAATGGTATTATATATTCTCTTGCTAGTAATTTTGCAGAAATATTAGTTGTAGTGGCGGGATTATTTTATAATATAGAAATATTTTTACCGCTACATATACTATATATTAACCTAGCTACAGATTCTATACCTTCAATATGCTTAGCTTTTGAAAAAGCAGCAAAAGGCATAATGAAAAGAAAGCCAAAGCCGGTAAATGCACCATTCTTTACGCCATTTGTTATAGCAAGTTTGACAGTTTCAGCTATATTTAAAGCTATATCAGTACTAGGTACATATTATTTTGCAAATATATATTACGGTTCAAATGTTGCAAGAACAATGGCTTTTTTATGTATGGTTATACAAGAGATGGTATATGCTATAAACTGTAGAAATCTAAAAGAGCCTATAGTAAAACAAGGAATATTTTCTAATAAGGCCATGAATATAGGCATGATTATTTTAATAGTAATGCAGTTACTTGTATTTTTAACACCAATTGGAAATATATTTGAGATAACACCATTAACATTAAATCATTTATTTATAATATTAATAATTAATATAGTTGGTTTCGCGTTTATTGAATTATCTAAATTTGGTATCAGAAAATTATTTAAAGATGTTTAGTAAGTATAGAAAACTTGAGAAATAAGTCTCAAGTTTTTTTTCTTATGTATTACAATAAATAAATTATATTGAATAAAGATATAATATATAATATAATTTTTATATAGCAAATTTAGGTGATATTATGAAAAATAATGATCAAATAATAGATAGCATAAGAAATAATTTAAAATATATTTTATCTGATGATTTTGAGCATCAAGATTATGATGATTATAATATGATAATAAAAAATATAGTGGCTCAAAGAACAAAAAATGATAATAAACTTGAATATCAGGATGTATATGATAAAGATAGCAATTATTTAGAATTTAAATCATTAGATGAGCAAGATGAAAGTAAATATATAGTATATATAAACGAGCATAGAATAAAGGATAGAATAAGTGATATATCTTCTTCAAAAGATTTAGATGAAAAAAAGCAATTAAGTTTAGAGCTATTATATGATATAGTTTCAAACTCATATATTGTATCTAATCAATATAAAAATAGAACTAGTCATGATATAGAGCAAAATTTAATAGGAATAAATAACCTAACTAATAAAAATACTGAAATTAAGACAGATTATGCTCAAAAAAAAGATGCACTAGATAATCTTAGATTTGATATTGAGGAAGCTTTGAATAATAGTAATATTGATGATAGAAATTTAGTAATAAATTCTCTAAAAGAATATGAGAAAAAAGAAATTATAAATGCTAGTATAGATGAAATTAAAGATTATATATCTAAAACTAGGGAGATTGTAGATGAATATAAACAGTATCCTGGTGAGGAAGAAATATTTGTCTTTAGGAGATTAATAGGAAGATATAAAAAGCTAGAAAGTGATATAAATAAATATATGGATGGAGATAGAGAAGAATATGAGTTCTCTCAAGAAAATGATAAAATTAGGGTCTTAGCTAAAAAACTAGCGGGAAATATGGATATAAATTATAGTGAGATAGAGAACTATAGTGGAGATTATTCTGGTAGTATAGAAGAATATGAACTATTACTAGAAGAAATAAAAAATGCAGAAGAGTTTTTAAATAGTAATAGAAGTTATTTAGATATAGATGATGAAAGTGTTCCTAAGAAAATCAGAGAATTATATACAAACATAGAGAAAGATAATGAAGAATTCGAATTAATAGATCCAGATGCTGCTATTAAACAGCATATAATAGATAATTATCCGGAAATGTCTATTATACTTGGAAAATATTTAGAAAAAACGGATTTGGAAAATGTAATTAAAAGACTGCCAGATAATGTAAAAAATGAAGTAAATAGTGTCCTTAGTGAGAACGGTCAAAGTTATGAAGATTTTATAGCTGAAATATCTAAAAAAGGTAAAAATGAAAGCTCAAAACTAGAAAGAAAGGTGAATGTATTTAATAAAAAGTATGGTGAAGATTTATATGAAAAATATAAAGATTTCACTCCTGAAGAAAAAGAAGCTTTTTTCAAGTACTCTACAATTGATGATTCGGTGGCTCAAGGTGTATTAGAAAGATTAAAAGATGAAGCTAAAAGGATGCAGCCAAATGTTAGAAAAGAAGAAGTATCAAATATTATTAATAGAGAATATATTTCAAAGGAAAATATAGGAAATGTGTTAGATGAATATTATGAATTTAAGCAAATAAGGAAAGAAAGTGTACCTGTTTTAAACGATGCTATTAGTACTAGAATTCAAGGTGAAATTAATGGTGATAAAAAACTTAATAATATATTCTCTAAATATATTTCATCAAATGATGTAGCAAAAGCATTAAATAATATAGAGTATGAAGATTTGATAAATATAAAGAAAAAAATCGATATAAGAAATTTAACACAGCAATTAGATGAAGAATCAAAGATACCATATAAAGAAGATTTGAAAAAGTTTGGAACTAATTTATTAAATATAGTTAATTTTAAAAAGGATGAAGACTTTGAAAATATTTTAAATTCTACAAATAATGATACTGAAAAAGAGGAAATTGTGGGAATCATACAAAATCAAATATTGGACAAAAAGCACCAAGAAATGGATATAATAAGCACAGTCGAAAAGAATTTGGATAGCGTACAAAATATATTTAAAGATGAGGATTTTTTATCTGCTAAAAGATATTGTAACTTAAAATATCAGTCTATGAGGTATAATTTAGCTGAGAAGGCAGCATTAAATAATGTGAAAGTAGTGGAAAATGATGAAATAGGGTTACAAAAGTTAAAAAATAAAATTGATTATATTGATGCTAAAGAATTAGAGATAAGTAAGCAAAAAAATCAAAACTTAGAACATAAAAAACAAATAATAAATTCTAATAAATTTAAGTTATCAGAAAAAATACAAAATGTTATAGAAAATAGAAAATTAAATGTAACACAGAAATTAAAAAATATATCTAATAAAAACCAACAAGGTGGAGCTTGTATTGAATAGGAGAAAATTATGGAAATAGATATAAAAGAATTAAAAAGAATTTTAAAGATAAAACGAAATTTTGAAAAAGGATTAATAGATATCGAAATGATTGATCCAAAAGATTATGAAGTTATAAGGGTGCTATATGAATTTGAAATAGAAGAAAAAACGGAAGAGATAAATGATTTAAAAAACGATATAAATGATATATATTCTGCAATGGAAAATATGATTGATGAAATCGAAAATAAAAAAGAAGAGTAGAAAGTAATAAAGTGTATTACTTTCTACTCTTTTTAAAATTTATATACCACTTAGGAATATATTCTTTAAAGTAATTATATTCTTTGAATATATCAACACATTTTTTTCTCATCTTTTCTATTTCTTTTTCACCAAATTTCTTAGACCATCTTATTGTATTCATAGAAGAAAATGCAACATATACAGAATTTATTTTCCAAAAGTAATCAGGAATAGAATTGTTAAAATATCCATCTATAAATCCACAGCTAAAAGGTACGCTTTTAGGTACATTAAATAAGTCATTTTTGTAGAAATCTTCAAATCTATCACTAATTTTGAATCTGTTAAAATCTATAACACCAATCTTATTATTTTTTGTATATATTAGATTACCTAGGTGAAAGTCGCCATGTATATATGTAGGTGGCAAATTTAAAATATTGAATATGTTATTATTTATATAGTTAATTGCTTCAATATCATTTTTTACTCTAATATTATTGTCATCTATATACATATTTAGCTTTTGTATTTTATTTTTGATAAGGTTATCTTTAAAACCACTTTGAATATTAAGATTATAATCCATATTATGTATTGAATATAAAATCTTCCCAGCTTCTATTCCAAGTTTATATTGCTGATCTTCATTTAATGTAGTTACTATTTTATCTAGACTTTCACCTTCAACCCATGAGAGTATAATATATACATTTTTATTATTATTGCATTTGCCTATTTCGATTGCTTTAGACATTTCAAAATCTAATTTATTAAGTTGTTTAATAAATTCAAATTCTTTAAGTTTTTTATCATATAAGTTTATATCTGAAATTCTTAAGAGTAGATTAGTACCATCGTTTGTTATAATATGATATTTTTGATCATCAGAATATCCTCTTGTTATTTTTATAATTGTTTTAAAATTCTTAAATTCTTTAATATCAGAAAAAATATAGTTCATTAAATTCTCCTTTATATAATAATATTATATATGAATGTAATAAAAAAATCAAAAAAAAATAAGTTTATAATAATATTTTTTGAAATATGTTATATTATATGGTATAACATTTATGAGGAATGCGTATGAATTATTATGAAATATTGGAAGTAAGTACTAATGCTTCAAAAGAAGTAATAAAAAATGCATATAGAGCTTTAATAAAAAAATATCATCCGGATTCATATATTGGAAATAAACAATATGCAGAGAATAAATTAAAGAAAATAAATGAAGCTTACGAAGTATTAATTGATGATAATAAAAGATTACTATATGATTATGATAATGGGTTTAAAATAGATCCTAATGCTACAAATAGTGAAGATTTAAATACATTTTACGCCAAAAGTGAAGATAATAATATACATGTAAAACAGGATAAGAAAAATAGTATAAAAGAAAATATAGATTTTAAAGATAAAATTATAGAGATATTTAAAAATAGAAGAAATATTGTAATATGTATTATATTTTTATTTTTAATTGCATTTATTTTTGGATTTATAATATCTTCACCAAATAATGATAATGAAGAAAAGCAAGAAGAAAAAATAAATGTAGATAAAGATGAAGATAATGATAGGCAAGATACAACAACAGATAGAAATTATAATAATTATTACAATAACTATAAAGAAAATTACAATGAAAATAATAGTAATAATGAAAATATAAATAATAATAGCAATACATATAATGATATTCCAGATAGTGACAAAGACAACGATATAGATGATGAAATTAATATAGACAATGAAAATACTAATACAGATATAGATATACCACAAGATAAGGAACAAGGTATATCTTAATGTCTTCTCTTTCAATAAAAAATTATACTTTTTTAGCACTCTAAACTTGACAGTGCCAAAATATAGGTATATAATTACTTATTGAAAAAGGAGATGTTTTTTTATGAAAGAAAAACAATTTAAAGCTGAGTCAAAAAGATTGTTAGACTTAATGATTAATTCTATATATACTAATAAAGAAATATTTTTAAGGGAACTAATATCTAATGCAAGTGATGCTTTGGATAAACGTTATTATAACTCAATGACTCAGAAAAAAGAAACTATAGATAGAGATAAATTAAATATAAAAATATCAGTAGATAAAGAAAATAAATTACTTACAATAGAGGATAACGGTTGTGGAATGAACAAAGAGGAGCTAGAAAACAACTTAGGAACTATTGCTAAAAGTGGATCTCTAGCATTTAAAGAGGCACAAGAAAAACAGGATGACGTAGAAATTATTGGTCAATTTGGTGTTGGATTTTATTCTTGTTTTATGGTTAGTAGCGATGTAACTGTAATATCTAAGTCTCTTGATGATGAGCAAGCATATAAATGGCACTCAAAAGGAGTAGAAGGATATACAATAGAACCTTGTGAAAAAGAAGGTATTGGTACAAAAATTATATTAAAAATAAAAGATGATACAGAGGATGAAAAGTATAGTAGATATCTAGAAGAATTTGTTATCAAAAATTTAGTTAAAAAATATTCAGATTATATTCGTTATCCAATATTAATGGATGTCGAACATGATAAACTAAAAGAAGGTACAAAAAATGAATATGAGAAAGTAAAAGAAACAGAAACATTAAATAGTATGGTACCTTTATGGAAAAAGAAAAAATCTGAAATAAAGCCAGAAGAATATGATTCATTCTATACATCTAAATTTTCAGATTTTAGCAAGCCTCAAAAAGTTATACATACACAAGCTGAAGGTACTTTTAGTTATAATGCATTATTATTTATTCCATCACATTTGCCATATGACTTCTATACAAAAGAATATGAAAAAGGATTGCAATTATACTCTAATGGAGTATTAATTATGGAAAAATGTTCAGAATTATTACCGGATTATTTTGGATTTGTTAAGGGACTTGTTGATAGTCCAGATTTATCTTTAAATATATCAAGAGAGATGTTACAGCACGATAGACAATTAAAAACACTTGCTAAAATTATAGAAAAGAAAATAAATTCTGAACTTACAAAAATGTTAAATGATGAAAGAGATGAATATGTTAAATTCTTTAATAATTTTGGATCACAATTAAAATATGGTGCTTATGATAACTATGGAATGGATAAAGATAAATTGAAAGATTTATTAATGTTCTATTCTTCAACAGATAAAAAATTAACTACATTAAAAGAATATGTTGAAAGAATGAAAGAAGATCAAAAGGATATTTACTATGCTTGTGGTGAAACATTAGATAAAATAGATATGTTACCTCAAGTAGAAAAAGTAAAAGAAAAAGGATATGAAATATTATATTTAACTGAAAATATAGATGAATTTGTAATACAATCTTTAATGAAATATGATGACAAAAAGTTCACAAATATATGTACAAATGAGTTGGATTTAGATTCTGAAGAAGAAAAGGAAAAATTAAAAAAAGAAAATGAAGAAAATAAGGATATGCTTGATTATATGAAAGATGCAATAAAAGATGAGGTACAATTAGTAAGATTTACACATAGATTAAAAAATCATCCTGTATGTTTAACTAGTGAAGGTGCAATTTCACTTGAGATGGAAAAAGTAATTAATGCAATGCCTACGGATCAAAACGTAAAAGCACAAAAAGTGTTAGAAATAAATGAAGAGCATCCAATAGCAAACAAATTAAAAGAGCTATATAAAGATGATAAAGAAAAATTAAAAGATTATACAAAAATATTGTATTCACAAGCAAGATTAATTGAGGGATTGAGTGTAGAAAATCCTACTGAAATTTCTAATTTGATTTGTGATATAATATCTAAATAATAAAAGAAATAGACCTTACAAAAGTAGGGTCTATTTATATTTTATTGGTTCTGGAAATTTAACTCCATGTGTATCAACAGTCATCTTTTTAATCTTTTGATCATCTAAAGGTCTATCCGAGCTGTCAGTTGGAGTGTTTGCGATTTTATCTACGACATCCATACCCTCTATGACTTTGCCAAATGCTGCATAAGAACCGTCTAAATGAGGTGCATCTTTATGCATTATGAAAAATTGAGATCCGGCTGAGTTAGGAAGCATTGATCTTGCCATAGAAAGAACACCAGCTTCATGTTTTAAATCATTTTTAAACCCGTTTCTTGAAAATTCACCTTTTATTGTGTATCCAGGACCTCCTGTACCAATTCCATCTGGATCTCCTCCTTGTATCATGAATCCAGATATCACTCTATGAAATATTGTCTCATCATAAAATCCCATATTTATCAAAAATATAAAATTATTTACTGTATTTGGTGCAATAGCAGGATATAATTCTGCTTTTATAATGTCACCATTTTCCATTTCTATTGTTACTATTGGATTAGTCATAAAAAAACTCCTTTCAAAACGTATTATATCATATTTTTATATAAAGTTAAGAGTTATAAGTATATTTTATTATTTTTGCGCATTGTGGCTTTTCTACTCCCGTGATAGCATTAATTACCATCCCATGTGTTATAATAGCTACTTTTGCATAATTTGTATATTTTTCTAATACTTTATTTACCCTAGATATTATAGATCTTTTTTCTTCCCAGTTATCATCAGTATCTATATGTTTTCCATTATTTAATTCATATTTATTTCTCCATTTTACAACGTTTGAATAGTCATCATATGTATAGGATAAATCTGGTATCCATTCCATTAAGTCTAATTCTACTATTATTTCAATATTTAATTCTTTAGATAAAATAGCAGCTGTTTGCATTGTTCTTGTATATGGAGATGTAAGTATAATATCACAGTTTTTCAGTTCGTCGGATAAGGATAACTTTTTTACTTGATCTATACCATTTTTTGTAAGTGGTGCAAGATCATTTCCAAAGCCCTTATATTTTCTTTTATCAATTTCTGTGTAATCTGGTTCTCCATGTCGTATAAATAAAAAGTCTGTCATAAATAGTCACTCCTTTTAGATATTAATCCAAATATAACATATTGATGTAAAACAATCAATAATATGTTAGTAGATAAATATATATATTTTCAAAAATGTATATTAAAAATTCTTTTATTTATGATATAATATTTATATATAAAAACGGAGGAGCATATGTCATATATTGAGTTTCAAAATGTTGTAAAAAAGTATAAAATGGGAGAAGTTGAGATAACTGCTTTAGATAAAACATCTTTTAGCATTGAAAAAGGTGAACTTGTAGTAATCGTTGGTGCTAGTGGAGCTGGAAAAACAACTGCTTTGAATATCTTGGGAGGTATGGATGATGTAACTAGTGGTAGAGTTATTGTAGATGGAAAAGATATTACAAAGCTTAAGGGAAAAGATTTAATACGTTATAGAAGAGAAGATATTGGCTTCGTTTTTCAGTTTTATAATTTGGTACAAAATTTAACAGCTGTGGAAAATGTAGAACTTGCTACACAAATTTGTAAGCATGCATTGGATCCTAAAGTAGTTATGAGAAAAGTAGGTCTTGGAAATAGGCTAAATAATTTTCCATCACAGTTATCAGGAGGAGAGCAACAGCGTGTTGCTATTGCAAGAGCTATAGCTAAAAATCCAAAACTCTTATTATGTGATGAGCCAACAGGAGCTTTAGATTATAATACAGGAAAACAAATACTTAAGTTATTACAAGATACAGCAAGAAAAGAAAATATGACAGTTGTAATCATTACACATAACCAGGCAATTGCTCCAATGGCAGATAAAATTATTCATTTTAAAAATGGAGTTGCTGTTGATATAAGAAAAAATAATAATGTAATTCCGGTAGAAAATATAGAATGGTAGGTATTTATGAAAAAAGCATTGTTAAAGGATAGTGTAAAAGAGATTAAAAAAACATATAAAAGATTTTTATCTATATTACTAATGTCACTATTAGGAGTAGGCTTTTTTGCGGGTATAAGAGCTACCAGTCCAGATATGAGAAAAACAATAGACAATTATTACACTGAACAAAATTTTTATGATATTCAGATGATTTCTACTCTAGGACTTACAGATGAAGATATTGAGCTAATAAAGAATAATGAATATGTATCAGATGTATATGGATCTTTTAGTAAAGAGGTATTGGTAAGAATTAGTAATAATTCAGAACCGGTTGTAAAAGTTCATTCTATATTAGATGTAAATAGAGTGATTTTAGTAAGTGGTAGACTTCCTGAAGATGCAGGTGAGTGTGTAGTAGAGCAGGGATTTTTAAGTCAAACTGGAAAAGCTATAGGAGATAGTATAACATTAGAAGATGAAGACGATAGCTTTAAAAATGATACATTAGAAATTGTAGGTGTGGTTGAAAGTCCATTATATATTACAAGAGATAGAGGAAGTGGAACACTAGGCACTGGTAAAATAGATTATTACATATATACGAACACAGAAAACTTTAATTTGGATGTGTATACAGAATTATATATTAAAATAAAAAATGAAAATAATTATGCTACAACATCTGATGAATATAGTGATCTAATAGATAGTGCTTTAGCTAGTGTAAAAACTCTTGAAGAGCAAATTAATACTAGACGTTATGATGAATTGATAGATGAAGCCAATAATAAAGTAGATGAAGCACAAGCGGAGCTAGATAAAAATAGAGAAGAAAATGAGCAAAAACTTAATGATGCTCAACAGCAAATAGATGATTATAGAACTCAAATAGAAAATTCTAAAGTATCAATTAATAGTCAAAAGAATAACTTAGATGTTATGTTTTCTGAGTATGATCAACAAATTCAGGATGGAAAAAATCAAATAGAGCAAGCACAAGCAACTTTGGATGAGCAAAAAGTAGTTGCACAACAAAATATAGATCAGGCGCTAGCTACTAAGTCTACATTAGAAGAGAATTTATCTAAAGTTGAGATGGGTATTTCTATAGCTACAGATAAATATAATCAAGTTTTTAATACTCTAGAAAATCCAGGGGATTTATCTGAAGATGATATAAATTATCTTAAGCAGTTAAAAGTAGAACTTGAGTCTGAATTAGAAAGTCTAAATCAAAATAAAGGGGAGCTTGAAGAGTCTATATATTTATTAGATAATACAGTAACACAAATAAATCAAGAAATAGAAAATGCTCAAAATACTTTAGATGATCAAAAAATTGCACTTACTCAAAGAGAAAATGAGATTAATGCATATAAAGAGCAAGCATATGGATTAATAGATGATTATTTAGTACAGATAGATAATTCAGAAAGAGAAATAAATGAAAATCAGATAGAACTAGATAAGAATAAAGAGGATTTTAATAATGAAATTAAAGAGGCTGAGGATGAAATTTTAGATGCTAGAGAGGAAGTAGAAAATATTGAGCATCCAAAATTATATATATTGTCTCGTGATGATAATACTGGATATAATGGATTTGTACAAGATACTCAAAGTATAGAAAATATAGGAAGAGTATTTCCTATTATTTTCTTTGTAATTGCAACATTAATAAGTTTAAATTCTATGACTCGTATGGTAGAAGAACAAAGACAACAGATAGGAACTCTTAAAGCACTAGGATATACAAAATTACAGATTTCATTTAAGTATATTATGTATGCGGCTCTAGCAACAGTAATAGGTGGAATACTTGGAATGAGTATTGGATTTTATTTAATACCAAAAGTAATATGGATGATGTATGAGATGATGTATACAATTCCAAACTTTGTAGTTGAGTTTAATTTTGAGTTTGGAGCTCTTGGATTATGGTTTGCAATAATATGTATAGTTGGTGCAACAATATATACATGTTATAAAGAACTTAATGAAAAGCCAGCTATACTTATGAGACCTAAAGCACCAAAACTTGGAAAAAGAGTATTGTTAGAACGTATACCATTTATTTGGAATAGATTTGATTTTACAACAAAGGTAACAATTAGAAATATGTTTAGGTATAAGAAAAGATTTTTAATGACAATTATAGGTATACTAGGCTGTACAGCTTTAATACTTGCAGGTTTTGGACTAAAAGACTCTATAACTAGTGTAATTGGAAATCAATATGGTGAGATATTTAGTTATAACTATATGATAGGATTAAAATCAAGTTTATCTGATGAAGAAATAAACGAATTTAATAAAGAAATATCTTCAAGAGATGATGTGGAATTTTCTGTGAAGGCTTATTTATCTACTTCAAGTATTACTTCTGGTGATTTATCTGAAGATGTTCAAATAATTGTAACTGATTCTAAAGATGAATTATATAATATAGTTAATTTAGTAGACTTGCAAGGAAATAAAGTAGAGTTAGATGATGATACTATGTGTATTACTGATAAAGCTGCAGATTTACTAAATGTAAAAGAAGGAGATACTGTTACAATAGAAAACAGTGATGGAGAACTAGTTGAAATAAAGGTTGGAAAAATTGTAAAAAACTATGTTTATCATTATGCATATATGTCAAAAGAAATGTATAATAGTTTAATTGGTGAATATAATACTAATACAATAATTGTAAAGAATAATGAATTTGGATTAAATAATTTAGATGATTTTTCTAAAGATGTTATGGCTGATAGTAGAGTTTCATCTTTAACTGATATAGAAACAATGAAGGGGATAATATCTGATATGATGGAATCACTAAATTATGTTGTATGGGTACTAATTGTATCATCTGGTCTTCTTGCATTTGTTGTGTTATATAACTTATCTAATGTTAATATTAGTGAAAGAATACGTGAACTTGCTACAATTAAAGTATTAGGTTTTTATGACAATGAAGTATATAACTATATATCAAAAGAGACTACAATATTAACCTTTATAGGAATAATTTTAGGCCTTTTTGGTGGGGTAGCACTTACATCATTTATACTAAAGACATGTGAGATAAATGTTTTAAGATTTGTTACAATAATACATCCTATAAGTTACGTATATGCAGCATTGATAACTATATTATTTACACTTATAGTAAATGTTGTGACATATTTTACATTAAAAAAGATAAACATGATAGAATCATTAAAAAGTGTAGAATAAAGGACAAAATCCTTTATTCTTTTATGTAATTATTTATCTAATAATATAATGGAGAGAGGATATATGATAAGATTTGATAGTGATTATTTGGAAGGTGCTCATCCTAAAATATTAAAGAAGATAGTAGAAACTAATTATGAGCAAACACCAGGATATAGTGATGATATTTATACACATAGTGCTATCTTAAAAATAAAGAAGCTATGTAAAAAAGATAATATAGATGTACATATATTATCTGGTGGAACACAAATGAATTTGGTTGCCATATCTAGTGCATTAAAGCCATATCAAGGAGTAATATGTGCTGATACAGGACATATTAATGTACATGAAGCTGGAGCAATTGAGGCAACAGGTCATAAAGTAATTATAATTAAAAATGAAAATGGAAAGATAACGAATAAAAGTATAGAAGAGTTAATGAAAGATTACCTAAATGATGGCGCATATGAACATATGGTAATTCCAAAGATGGTATTTATTTCTTTTCCAACAGAATGTGGTACTAATTATACAAAAAATGAATTGCAAAGAATATATGAAACATGTAAAAAATATGGTTTATATTTATATATTGATGGAGCAAGGCTTGGATATGGATTAATGTCAAAGGATACAGATGTAAATACATTAGAAGAAATATCTAATTTATGTGATATGTTTTATATTGGAGGAACAAAATGTGGAGCTTTATTTGGTGAAGCATTAGTAATAATAAATGATGAGCTAAAAATCGATTTTAGACACAATATAAAGCAAAGAGGATCACTTCTTGCAAAAGGAAGAATGCTTGGAATACAGTTTGACGTATTAATGGACAATAATCTATATTTCAACATATGTAAGCAGGCTGTGGATTTAGCAATGAAGTTAAAAAAATCATTATTTAATAAAGGATATAAATTGTTGTATGATTCATATAGTAATCAACAATTTGTAATAATTAATAATGTTAAATTAAAAGAACTTGAAAAGGAATTTACTTTTTTTAAGTGGAAAATAATAGATGAAAATAATACAGCTGTAAGAATATGTACATCATGGGCAACTACTGAGGAAAATGTGGATAAATTAATACAAAAATTATAAAAATATGTGTATCAAAGTAAAAAAGGAGATTTTTTAAATCTCCTTTTTGTATAAATAAAATTAAGATTTCCTTTTTTCATCTTTACTTTCTAATACACTATGTACAAGTAAATATCTTTCAGCAAGTCCAATGTTCTTACAAACGTCTTTATTTATTTTACTTCCACTTTCTATAAGCTTTGTAAATTCTTTATCTAAATTAGATACCATTTTATCTATTGTAAAGTTTTCTAATATTTTATTTCTGCAAGTATCTTTTATATCTTCTTTTTTATAATTATCTAAAATATATAAAATAGCTTTAGTATATTCTTCTATTTCTTCTTGTGAATAATTAAAATCAAACTGTTGATCTGGTGTTTGGTATGGTTTTATTAGTATTCCACAATCTTGTCCTATAAGCTCTGCTTGTCCACCAACATCGGATGATACTATTGGTACTCCCATAGATAAAGATTCATAAGTTGTAAGAGTAAGTCCTTCTCTTAATGAGCATATTAACGTAACATCTGCTACTTTATAAAAAGGTCTGACATCTTGTTGCATGCCAAAGCAAGTTACATATTCACCTAAATTATTATCACTTATATATTTTTTTACATCTTCAAATGCAGCACCATCACCAGCCATGGCTAATCTTACATCTTTTCTTATTTTTAATATATTTTGTAACACTTTTATTGCAAACAGTGGCCTTTTGTAATGTACTATTCTACTAGGAAAAAGAATTACTTTTTTCCCTTTGTACATATTTTGTAGTTCTTTGTCTTTTTCAAGTGGTATATCAGGATCATAAAATGACGCATCTGTACCAATATAAATTGGCTTTACGTTTTTTATACTTCTTTTCATAGTTTTGTACATTACATCTCTTAAGTGAGCAGTACAAGTGTATGTTGCATCTAAATAATTTGCAACGGCATTTGAATCTTTTGGAAAGCCACCATTTCGTAAAGTCCAGTTTTCAGCATGTATATAATCTACAAAAGGTATATCTTTGAAGTGACATTTTAGCCATGGAAGAGCATAATATCCATAGTAGCTATTACTTAAAAATACTAGTTTTACTCTTCTACTTCTAATTATATATTCTATAAAAGAAGCCCAGTCCTTTCTTTTTAAAAATGTTGTTAGATCAAAATATTCTTCAACATACTGCTCTACACCTTGCCTTAATGCATAATCACATTTTTGTGTGGTAATAACAGATATTTCGTAATTTCTTTGTTTTAATCCTTTTATTAGATTTAAGTTAAATATATCTGCTCCTCCAATTACAGACCAAGGTAATATAAATAATACTCTTTTTACGTCATTGTCTGGTACAATTGGTTTTCTTTTTAAGTCTATCTTTTCTGGTACATTTTTATAGTCTACTTCATAACTATCATCAAATTGTATTATTTCAGTTTTGGGATTAATTTTCTCTACAACCTTTGAAAATTTCTCGCTAGTTTTATCATCAATTGATATTCTCATTTTTTTGTTTTCTTTTAGATATCTTTGCCAAAATCCGTAAAATCCCATCTTTAATGGAACATATCCTTTAGAAAGAAAATTTAGCCATAAATACCAATCTTCATAAGTATCATTACCAAGCTTTAAATAGTCTTCTAAAAATTTATCTTTTCTAACAAATATGTCCGATGGAATTATATTTTTCTTTTTTTCTTCAGTTATACTTAAATTAGTATTATACAACTGTTCTTTTGAACCAAATTCTACCGTTCTTGAATAAGCAAAAACAGCTTCTTTATTAAACATCATAGTAAAAAATCCGCATTCAAGCATTGTTTTATCTAGTAAATTATTTTTGTTTAATATAAATAATAAGTCACAATTAGCTAGATTTGCGGCATATAATTTTGCTTCAGATATGCTGTTATATTCTTTAATAAAAATTTTTATTCTTTTATCTTTTTTTGCATATTCATTTAATATTATATCTTTATTATTAGTTACTACTATCCATTCCCAAAAAGGAAATGTTTGATTTCTTAATGAATTTAGTGTTTGAATCATGTAATCTTCATTATCTTCTTTATTATATATTGTTATTATACTAATAAATGGATCGGAAGAGTTAATACTCATTCTTTTTGAGTCTTCTTTACCTGGTTGTAAAGAAAAGTCAAAATATTTCATTTCATTTAATGTTTTTAATTTTCTTCCCATATGATTTTCTCCTTATATAAAATAATTTCGAGAATATTTTAATGATAAATAGCAATTAGTATACAAAAAAAATTCCAATAAAATAAGATGCTTTATTAAGTGCAAATTAGATATATTGAAAGCAAGATATTTATACAAATTGTACATTAAGTTTATCATAAGTAAAATAAAAAAGCAATATAGTTTTAGACATAATAATTCGACAAAATTTATTAAGTTA
>CALXBV010000080.1 GCA_944386635.1 uncultured Clostridia bacterium | reverse complement strand
GCCATCGCAGATTCGAACTGCGGACAACTTGATTAAAAGTCAAGTGCTCTGCCAACTGAGCTAATGGCCCATCAAAGTATATTACAATCAGTTTCACAACTGACTGCGCATATATAATACTACAAATCGGGGACGTTGTCAATAGTTTTTTAAGAAAAAAGTAAAAAAATGCAAAAAATGTAAACTCTTTTATTCTACATATATTTAAACATATAAAAATCTAGTTTTAGTATATTATTTTAAATATATTGTATGTTATATTCTATGATGTTATTATTATTTGCGTGATTCAAATAATTAATCAAAATTTTTTATTCTAAATATTTTTTTCTTTTAATTTTATTCTTAATATTTTAATTCTTAAATGTATTTTCTTGTGATATGTAAAATTGGAGGATAGAAACATATATGCTAAATACATTTGCAACTTTGTTTAGCTTTAATTAAAATTATTTGAATCACATGATTTATTTTGAAAGGTGTGTGATAAATTGAAATTAAAATTTTTACTGTGTATTATGTGTATAAGTATATCTGTTATTTTTTCATATAGTGTATATGCAGCATCATCTACACCTACGTTAGTCACTAAAATTAATTCTGCTTTTACTAAAATTCAGGGCTATTTAGAAAAAATTGCTACACCAATAGCAGGGGTATGTATTGCTAGTGGCTTTTTGATTAGAAAGCTTAGTTTTGGAGACGAGCAGAAAATGATAATAGGCAAAAGAATAATAGTAAATAGTATTGTTGGATATGCTGGTATAAGGTTACTTGATATAATTATAAAATTTATTGAAACTGTTGTAAAATAATGGGAGAATTAATTGATAATATAAGTTCAATAATTAGTAAACTTTATTTATCTATTGAAGATAAAGGATATGATATTTTAATTAAAATATCTGATATAACGCAGGACATGTTTTTAAATAGTCCGTTAAATATCATATATAATGATAAATATAGAGAATATGTTGAGTTACTTGTATGGGCAATTTCATTTGGATTTATTGTGTTTTATCTAATAAAACTACTGTTATATGTATATTGTGAAATCAATATAGAAAATATGTATTATTTTATAATTAAATCTATACTTATAATTATATTAAGCATTAATTCATATTATGTTTGTGAAAAGGTTATATATTTCAACGAACTATTTACTAATATAGTTTCACAGATATTTGAAGATATAAGTGGTACTAAAATTAGTTATGATTATATAAAAGATGAAAGGAATACATTACAAGAAATATTTGATTTTGATGATAAGATAAATATAGAAGGAATTTTAGATGCTGCAATAGCAATGTTTGTGGTTAATATGATAATATTTCATTCGATTAGATATGTACTAATAATACTTAATGTGATAATTTCGCCAATTGCTTTTTTAATGTTACTATCGCCTCAAACAAGTTATTTATTTGCTATTTGGGTAAAAATGCTATTATATAGTCTTTTGATTCAAATTTTTAATAAATTTATACTTTTTATAATAATTATATCTAAAGATAATAAGGATGTATTTTGCATAGTTTTATTGGGTGCACTTTTCATAATGTATAAAGCAAATAAAGAAATAGGAGCATTTTTGTATGCAAAGAATAAATAAACAAAAGACTTTTAATTTCCTTAAAAGAAAAAATAAATGGATGGGGTTAATAGACTATAAAACTTTATTAGTATTTATAATATATATTATTTTTTTATTTGAAATTATAAATATATTTAATATTTCAAATATATTAAAGTTATATCTTTTTATTTATTTTACAATTCCTGCTGTAATTTTTATTTTCTTGAATTTAAAAGAAGAAAGTATAATAGACAAATTGATTGTAATAATAATATATTTTGTTAAAAGAAAAAATTTTATAAAAATTAAAAATTATGCTAAACTTAATAAGAAATATATAAAAAATGTAGAAAAATAGTATATTGTAAAATATATAATAAAGTGGTATAATAAACACCTAGAAAGAACGAGAGTTATAGGAGATTTGTTTATGAAATTTATAATGAAAAATAAGTTGGAGCTAGGAGATACATTAATACCGGATTTATTTATAATAAATAATATGAAAAATTTACAAGCAAATGATATAAAAGTATATATATATATATTATATTTATTAAAAAAAAGTGATGATATAGATTTGGATAATTTAGCTAAAGATTTAGATATGACAGAAAAAGAGCTAAATTCTAGCCTTGATGTATTACAGGCAGAAGAACTTATTATAAAAAATTCACAGGGATACAATGTAGTAGATCTTAAGGAAATAGAGGTAAACAAATCTTATACTCCAAAATTTGATACAAAAATAAATAGACAGTCTGTAACAGAGCAGAGAAGAAAAGCTGCAGCAGAAGCTATAAGTGAGAGTTTCTTTAATGGAGTAATGACACTTGGTTGGTATACTGATATAGGTAATTTATTTAAGTCTTATTCATTTTCAGAGGATGTAATGATAGCTTTATTTCAATACTGTAAAGAAAGAAGAGCTCTAAATAAAAAATATGTTTATGCTGTAGCGGAAACATGGCATAATGGTGGAGTAAAAACTTTTGAACAACTTGAAAATTTTTTAGATAGGTATGATAAGTTTACAAAAATTAAGCAAAAAATCGTAAAAGCATTAGGCCTTAGAAGAAATCTTTCAAAATATGAAGAAGTATATATAAAAAAATGGATAGAAGATTACAATTATGAATTTGATATAATAGAAGAAGGACTAAAGAGAAGCACATCTACTACAAATCCTTCTATAAAATATGTTGATGCTATAATAACAAGTTGGCATAATAAAGGATTTACTAAAATTGAAGAAATACAAAATGAAGAAAATCAGCAAAAAAATATAGAAGAAAAAAAGGAGATGAAAAAAGTTATTGAGCCAAAGAAGAAAAGCTATCAAAGTTATTCCCAAAGAGAATACGATAGCTCTGATGACTTTTATGATGAAATATAAATAGGGAGGAAATCATATGCAAAGTAGTGTTTTTAGAAAGGTTGAAAGAGATTATAATTTAAAGAGGCAACGTGCACAAAATGATGCAAAATTATATAAAAAAAATGTATATGATGAAAATCCAATTTTACAAGAAATAGAAGATAAAATAAATATGACATCTTTAAAGTCAGCAAAAGCTAGGATTTTCTCTGACGATTTAAGTAGACAGATAGAGCAAGAAAAACTCGAGTATAAGTTGAATCGTTTGAATGCTGAATATGATGAGGAACTAAAAAAAATAGGGTTAACTAGAGAAGATTTTAAGCCAAAATATGAATGCACAAAATGTGATGATACTGGATTTTGCAATGATAAAATGTGTAGCTGCTTTAGTCAAGAACTTATTAATGAGGCCTTTAAGCAGTCAAATTTATCTAAAATAAAAGAGGAGAATTTTGAAACTTTTGATTTTGGATACTATTCCACATGTAATGATAAAGAAAAATATGGTATAGAAAAGTCTCCGTTAGAAAATATTGATGCCATAAGAAAACTTGCATATAAATTCTCACATAATTTATCAGATCCTGAGCAAAAAAGTTTACTATTTACTGGAAGTACTGGACTGGGTAAAACCTTTTTAGCTAATTGCGTTGCATCTGAAGTCATAAAACAAGGTAAGACAGTAATATATCAAACAGCACCAATATTGCTTGACAAAATGGTAGATTATAAATTTAAATTTAATAAAACTGAGTATGATATTGAGGATTATGATAAAATATTTGATGTTGATTTATTAATAATAGATGACTTAGGTACAGAGGCTATGAATAGTGCTAAGTTTAGTGAACTATTTAATATATTAAATACTAGACTCTTAAAAAATAAGAAAATACTCATTTCTACGAATTTAACACCTCAAGAAATTAAAAGAGAATATGAAGAAAGAATTTTTTCTAGATTTATAGGTGACTTTTTAATTTGTAGGTTTGTCGGAGAGGATATAAGAATTTTAAAGAAAAAGATGATGAAATAAACTAAAAAAGCAAAAATATTCTGTAATATAATGAATATTTTTGCTTTTTTTTGTAAAAGTGGTATAATATAATGCGTATTTTAAGTATCATAAACGAATAATAATTTATGAGGAAGTGATAAAAGTGAATAATTTTAGTTTTTATGTTCTAGGAAATCATTCTCCTAATTTTAGACTTTTTGGAAGATATAAGTGTACGTGCTATATGCTTAATGGGTTTGATAAGAAGATTTTTCTTGATTTTGGAGCAGGAATATTTTTCAGATTTTTAAATATCATTAAGAAACAAAAAATAAATTTTGATGATATTGTGATTATAATATCTCATAATCATTTGGATCATAATCTTTCTTTAATATTATTATCAATATACTTATGTGTGTATAATATATTTCATAAGCATAATAAGAGAGTTAAAGTTATATTACCTAATAATAATTATATGTATAAGTATATAAATTTTTTTAAAAATGAGTATGATATACAAATTCTAACAAAAGATACAAAATTCAATATGAATGAATGTGAATTTAGCTTTTGTAGAACTATACATAAGGGTGGTTCTTTTGCAACTAAAATAAAGTATAAGGATAATACTTTTGTTTATACAGCTGATATAGCTAAAGTTTCTAATTCTTTAGTAGACTTTGTTAAAAATGCAAATGTCGTTATGGTAGATGCAGGATATCCTAACAAAAAAATAGATTCTTTTTCTGAATACCATGGTATGACAGAAGATATTATGAGAGATTTAGATGGTTGTAATATAAGAAAAATTTTAGCAACACATCTTAGAATATGCTATAAATTGAAGGATTATATACAAAAATTTCCTAAAGAAGCAAATATTGAGATGGTAAAGGAGAATAATACATACAATTTATTTAAGTAAAAGCCTCAAATATAAAAATTTGAGGCTTTTTCATTAATAATTATATTCTTCACGTTTTCTTTCTATTTTTAATAATTGCTCATATAATTTCTCTTCTCTTTCAGATATATCTTCTGGCAAGTCAATATGAACTTTTAAATTTAAATCTCCTCTTTGACCATCTTCTTTTATATATCCTTTATTTGGTACTGTTACTATTTCACCATCTCTTAAATGTTTAGGAAGAGATACAAATAATTTTTCATCCATTACTTGCAATTTATACTTTCCTCCAAGAGCAGCAACTGCCGGAGTTATATTAATTTCCTTTATTAGATCAGAACCAGCTAATTTAAATTCATCATTTTCTAACAAATTTACATGGATTATTAAATCACCATTTTTTCCACCGTTTTTTCCAGGGTTACCTAAAGCAGCAAGTCTTATTTTATCGCCACTTTTTATTCCTACAGGTACTTTTACAGAAAATGTTTTCATTCCTGTTTTATAAGCTTTTATAGCAATTTTTTTCTCTGCACCAAAAAAGCCTTCTTCTAATGTAACATCAAGATGAGTTACAATATCAGTACCTTTTATTGGCTTTTGCTTTCTTTCTATACTATCTATATCATTTTCGTTTTGAGCAGATGAATCTTTTCTTAAACCTAGTATTTGATTTAGTAAGTCGTTAAAAACATTAGCGCCAGATTTAAATTCATATTTTACATCTTGAAGACCTGACTCTAAATTAGCAAAGCCATATCCGTACTTAGCAACTTGTCTATCATATTTTCTCCTTTTTTCAGGATTCATGAGTACAGCATAAGCTTCATTAATATCTTTGAATTTTTCTTCTGCACCAGGAGTTTTATTTTTGTCAGGATGATATTCTTTTGCTAATCTTCTAAAATTTAGTTTTATATCTTGATCAGAACTTTTTCTGTTTACTTCCAATATTTCATAATAGTTTTTGTATTTCATATAGTACCCCTTTAAAAACTAATAGTTTAACT